>JAQGOI010000045.1 GCA_028293685.1 Lysobacteraceae bacterium
GCCGACGTGTCGTATGACCCGGCTTGGCTGTCCCCTGCCGAGGCCGACGCGCTTTTCACGGCATTGCGCGATGGCGTGGCCTGGGAAGTGCATCGCATCCGCCTGTTCGGACGTCAGGTTGATTCGCCCCGGCTGAGTTGCTGGATCGGCGACCCCGATGCGGTTTACGCGTATTCCGGAACGCGCTTCCTGCCGCAGGCCTGGCCGGCCGTGCTGCAGCCGGTTCGCTCACGTCTGCAGCATGAGATTGGCTTTGATTTCAACAGCGTGCTGGCCAACTGCTATCGCGATGGGCGGGACCGCATGGGCTGGCACAGCGACGATGAGCCGGAGCTCGGTGCCAAGCCGGTGATCGCGTCGCTCAGCCTCGGCGCGGAACGACGCTTCGTCCTCAGGAGCCGCCGGGAACCGCGCATCAAGCGCGAATTACTTTTACCCGCGGGCAGCCTGCTGCTGATGGCCGGCGCAACGCAGTCGCTCTACCAGCACTCGCTCCCGGGCACGGCGCGTGCGATCGGCCCCCGCATCAACCTGACTTTCCGCCGGATCGTGCCCGCGGACGCGGCGGCGGCATGACGCGATGCACATGCTGGTTGCCGGTCACCAGCGTCCAGCCGACGATGTCGTGCGCGATCGAACCCAGTGCCGTCTCGAACGCCTGCGACACGGCCGCGGTGTCCGTCGTGCCGGCGGGTACCGATTGCCTGAACGTCTGCGAGGCGACGAGGTCCTGATCGACCGCATCGAGCAGTTTTGCATTGATCTCGATCGTCGCCGAAGGGACCGCCGCGCCGGCGTAATCGGCCTCGAAACGGCGCAGATCGGTGAGCAGGGTGTAGTCAGCCGAAAGGCCGGTGCCCTGGCGCGCGACCGCCTTGATCTTGTGCGAATCCTCCAGCGCGTGGAGTACGGCGCTCTGGAGTTGTTCACTGGGCGGCGAACCCCAGCTTGCGCCCTTGTAGACCTCAAGTTCGCCAGGCGTCGGGCGGACCGAGATTCGCAGGCTGTCGACGATGCGTTCGGCTTCCGGACGGGCAATGGCCAGCTGCCAGTCGACCGTGGGCCAGGCCGGATCGACGGTGACGCTCGGCGCGGGAGCGTAGATCGTGGCGGGCGTCTTGTTGCCCCCCAGGACCGAGCACCCGCCCGCCAGGATCACCAGCGACATCGCGAGCAGGCGCGTCGGGAACATGGATTGCATGCTGGTTACGGTGGTCATTTGGGATTGAATTCCTTGGGGGCGTCGCGGCCGAGGAGGTAGCGTGCGGGACTGCCTTCCAGGCGGTCGCTGATGTGCCGCAGGTCGCGTACCAGCCCACGCAGTTCGCCCAGCGTCGGCCCCAGTTGTCCCAGGCCCTCGTTGGCGAAGCTGTGGATGGCGCTTCGATTCTCGTTGACGATCGCGTCGGCACCCCCGGCGGCGGAGTCGAGCTTGGTCAGCGCGCCATCGAGCTTGGCGACCAGCGCCGGCAGTTTCGCGATGAACTCGCGGTCGACGTCGCTGACCGCGCGATTGGTCGTCTTCAGCGTGGCCGACAACTCTTCGCTCGAGACCCGGGCATTGATGATCAACGCACGCAGGTCTTCGCGCTGGTCGGCAATCGAGCCCGTCATCGCCTGCAGGTTGTCCAGTGTCTTGGCGATTTTCTTGACGTTCTCTTCGCTCAACACTTCGTCCATGCGCGCGACCAGGCGATTGGCGGTGTCGGCGATGTTCTGCAATGCGGATGCTTCGGTCTGGATGACCGGCACTTCGCGATGATCGACAGAGACCAGCGTCGGCGCATGCGGTGTGCCGCCGGTGAGCTGGATGAATGGACTGCCGGTGAGGCCGGTGATCGACATCTTGGCCTTGGTGTCGACCTTGATCGGCGTGTCGGCCTGCAGCTTCAGGTGCGCAACGACCTGGCGTGGGTCGTTCGCCGCAAGTTTCAGCGACTGCACGGTGCCCACCGAAATGCCGTTGTACTGGACCGAGCTGCCTTCGGTGAGGCCGGTCACCGGCTCGTTGAAGACCACCTCATATTCCTGCCAGCCCTTTTCCGACGAGTACTTTGCCGCCCACAGCCCGAACCCCAGCAACAGCACGGCGGTGAGGATGGTGAAGGCGCCGATCAGGACGTAGTTGGCCTTGGTTTCCATGAATCACACTTCCTTGCGGGACTGGCCCGACTCGGCGGTGGAGGCAGCGCGGGGTGCACCGCTGCGTGCGGCGCGACCACGCGGGCCGTTGAAGTATTCCTGCACCCAGGGATGATCGAAACGTTCCAGCTCGGGCAGTGTCGCCACGGCGATCACCTTGCGATCGGCGATGACGGCCACGCGGTCGCAGATAGCGTACAGGGTGTCGAGGTCGTGGGTGATCAGGAACACCGTCAAGCCCAAGGCCTTCTGCAACGTGCGCGTCAGGTTGTCGAAGGCGGCGGCGCCGATCGGATCCAGCCCCGCCGTCGGTTCGTCGAGGAACAGCAGCGGCGGATCCAGCGCCAGCGCACGCGCCAGTCCAGCGCGCTTGCGCATGCCGCCGGACAGTTGCGACGGCAGCTTGTTGATGGCTTCCGCTTCCAGGCCCGCCAGCTTGACCTTCAACAGTGCCAGCTCGTAGCGCAATGAATCAGGCAGGTCGGCATGATGTTCAAGCAGTGGTACCTGGACGTTTTCGCCGACCGTCAATGACGAGAACAACGCGCCATCCTGGAACAGCACGCCGGTGTTGCGTTCGATCTGCAGACGGTCTTCAGCAGCTTCGCTCAGGCCATCCACGCCAAGGATTTCAATCGCGCCGGCATCGGGCCTGCGCAAGCCGATGATCGATCGCATCAGCACCGACTTGCCGGTGCCCGACCCCCCGACGACACCCAGGATTTCGCCCGGGAAGACATCCAGGTCCAGCCCCTCGTGCACGACCTGGTCGCCAAAGCTGTTGCTCAGACCGCGCACGCGGATGATGGGGGCGCCGGGAATCGGGGCTCGGGAATGGGGAATGGTCAAGGCAGTCGCCCGCAGCCCCGGCGTTTCGCACGCCGCGCTTGTGTGTTTTCGATTCCCGATTCCCGATTCTTCATTCCCGGCCTCTACCAGCCCATCTGCATGAACCAGATCGCGGCGATCGCATCGAGCACGATCACCAGCGAGATCGCCTGCACCACGCTGGATGTCGTGCGCTCACCGACCGATTGCGCGGTGCCCTCGACCTGCAGGCCTTCCAGGCACCCGATCAGCGCGATCACCATGGCGAACACCGGCGCCTTCGCCAGCCCCACCAGGAAATGCCGCAGGTGCATGGTGTCGTGCATGCGCGCCAGGTATGCCTGCGGTGGAATGTCCAGGCTGAACGCACCGACCGACATGCCGCCGAGCAGGCCGGCGATATCGGCGATGAAACTCAGCAGCGGCAGCGTCACCATCAGCGCCAGCAAGCGCGGGATCACGAGCACGTCGACCGGATCGAGCCCGAGCGTGCGCATCGCGTCGATTTCCTCTCGGCTGACCATGGCGCCGATCTGCGCGGTAAAGGCGCTGGCTGTGCGACCGGCCAGCAGGATGGCCGTCAGCAGTACGCCGAACTCGCGCAGGAACGAGACGTTGACCAGTTCCACCACGTAAATGGTCGCGCCGAAGTCCTGGAGGATGTTCGCGCCCAGGAAGGCGATCACCGCGCCGACCAGGTACGACAACAGCACGACCAGCGGCACCGCATCCAGGCCGACCTGTTCCATGTGGCTGACGGTGGCCGTCAGACGGAAGCGCCGTGGTTGCCTGAGCATGCGCAGCAACTTGGCCAGGTTCTCGCCAAGGAAACTGATGAGCGCGACGATCTCGACCCAGTTGTCGTGAACCGCGAATCCAAGTCGCCCGAGCGCCGCGGCGAAACCATATTCGGGTTTCTTTTTTGGCCGGTCGTCGGCTACGTCCTCGATCGCTGCCACCAGCTTGTGGTGATCCGGACTGAAAGCGAAGGCATCGAAGTCGAGATGGTTCCGGTTTGCGAACCGCACCAGCTGCAGTACGCCGGCGGAGTCGAGGCGCTCCACGCCGGTGACATCCACCGCACCCGGTTGCTTGGGCGCGCCGCGCAGCAGTTCACTGACATCGCCGGCGTAGCGCAGCGTCCAGCTGCCAAGCAGACGCACGCGCGGTGCTGTTGCGCCGGCGGCGTCGTCCTGGTCGATAGCGATGCTCGGTGCAGTGCTCGGGGCACCCATGACGCCGTCCGCGAAGGGTTCGAGCGAGGATACAGACTCGCCGCAGCAGCGTCATTGCGACGGCCGCCGCGCTCCATGGACCACTGGCGCACGACGCATGCGATGCTTCGGGAATGACGGCGCCCTCACCCTTGCCCGCTTCGACCTACGCTGCGCGCCTGGCCTTCGTGGTCGAACTGGCCGAACATCTGCATGCCTACGGAACCACCGCGCAACGGTTGGAAGGCGCGCTCGATTCGGTCGCCACCAGCCTGCAGCTGGAATGCGAACCGTGGTCCAATCCGACCGGCCTGATCCTCACGTTCAGCGATCCGGCACGTCCGCCCGGCGAGAGCGACACCACGCGGGTGATCCGGTTGCCACCGGGCAACACCGACCTTGCCAGCCTGTGCGAAGCCGATCGCATCGCCGAGGACGTCGTCGCCGGACGGCTGGATCTGGCCGCCGGGCATGCGGCATTGCGCGCGCTGGACAAACCTCCGGGCGCACGCTGGAAGGCGATGCAGGTGTTCGGATTCGGACTGGCCGCAGGTGCCGTTGCCGCGCTGCTGCGCCTGCCGGTGCTGGACATCCTGACTGCCGGCGGCATCGGACTGTTGATCGGTCTGCTCGACCTGCTCACGCGCCAGCGACCGCAACTGCGCGAGGCCGGCGACGCGCTCGCGGCGTTGCTGGCGGGATTCGTCGCGATCACGGTCGCCAGTTTCGTCGCGCCGCTCAACCTCAACACGGTGATCATTGCGTCGTTGATCGTGCTGCTGCCGGGCATGAGCCTGACCAACGCGATCAACGAATTGACCAGCCAGCATCTGGTATCGGGCACGGCACGATTCGCCGGCGCGGTGACCACGGTGATGAAGCTGTCGGTCGGCACCGTCATCGCGTTGACGTTGGCGAACCTGGTCGGATGGGTGCCACAGGTGCGGGCATCGCATCCGCAGCCAGACTGGGTCGAGTGGGTCGCCTTGCCCCTGGCGGCCTACGCGTTTGCGCTGCTGTTCCGCAGCGCGCGACGCGACTATCCGATCGTGATGTTGTCGGCGGTGCTTGGTTATCTGATCTCCCGTCTCGCCGGCGAGGCGTGGGGCAGTCCCGCCGGGATTTTCGTCGCGGCGCTGGTGATGACGGCAGCCGGGAATGCCTATGCGCGATTCGTGCAGCGTCCCGGTGCCCTGGTCCGCGTGCCGGGGATCCTGATGCTCGTGCCCGGCAGCGCCAGCCTGCGCGGCATGATGAACCTGGTGCAGCAGCAGGATGTCACCGCCGGCCAGGATGCGGCGCTTGCGGTTTTCAACATCCTGCTGGCGCTGGTTGCCGGATTGCTGTTCGGCAACCTGCTGTTGCCCACGCGGCGCAATCTCTAGTCGCCGCCGCGCGCTGGGAACTACGAGCGCTGGGATTTTGCTTCGCGTTGGATCTGGGTTCTGCTGAGGCGGTCATGCCACGTCAGCCCATCCCGATCGATCCACGCCCACCAGAAACCCGCACCTCCAAGCACCAACGACACCGTGCCGATGGCGTAGCGTCGGACCAGCAACGGCACT
>JAQGOI010000083.1 GCA_028293685.1 Lysobacteraceae bacterium
CGCCAGGAATTCCCCCTCGGCAGAGCGAATGTAGGCGATGCGCATGCTGACGCCAAGCCCCGCAAGGCGGTTTTCGCCGGGTTATTTTGCGATTTGACGGGTTTCATGGCTGACGGCCGCTTCCAGGCCGTCGTCGTGTGCGTCAATCCTCCTCATGGCGGGGCTTGTACGCCTCGATGAGTTTCTGCTGCACCTGCATCGGAACCGGCTCGTAATGACTGAAATCCAGCGAGTACCGACCGCGTCCGGCGGTAACCGATTTGAGCTCGGCGGCATAGCCCTCGAGCTCCGAGAGCGGCACTTGCGCCTTGACCATGATCTCGCCGCCACGCACCGAATCGGTGCCATTGATGCGCGCACGCTTCGAGGCCAGTCCGCCGCTGATGTCACCCATGTGCTGCTCCGGCGCGGCGACCTCCAGGTTGACGATCGGTTCGAGAACCTGTGGATGAGCGTGGGCGATGGCGTCGAGGAAGGCCTTCTTGCCAGCGGCGACGAAGGCGACTTCCTTGCTGTCCACGGCGTGGTATTTGCCGTCGTATACCGTCACGCGCACATCCTGCAGCGGATAGCCGGCGACTGCGCCGGTGGCCAGCACCTGGCGCACGCCTTTCTCGACGGCAGGGATGAACTGCCCGGGGATGGTGCCGCCCTTCACCTCATCGGCAAACTCGAATCCCGAACCGCGCTTGAGCGGCTCGATCCGCAGGAAAACCTCCCCGAACTGCCCGGCACCGCCGGTCTGTTTCTTGTGTCGATGATGACCTTCGGCTTTGCCGCTCACGGTCTCGCGATACGCGATTCGTGGGGGACGTGTGGTGACTTCGACGCCGTATTTCTCGCGAAGCCGGTCCAGCATCACGCGCAGGTGCAGGTCCGACAGCCCGCGCAGGACGGTCTCGTTGAGTTCGGTGTTGTGCTCGACCGCGAAGGCCGGATCCTCCTCGGCAAGTTTGTGCAGGGCGCTGGCGAGTTTCTGTTCCTGACCTTTGCGCGCGGCCTGGACGGCAAGCCCGAACATCGGACTGGGGAAGTCCAACGGCGCAAGGTGGATGTGGTCCTCGTCGTGGCTGTCGTGCAGTACGGCGTCGAAATGCAGCTCCTCGACCTTGGCGACGGCGGCGATGTCGCCCGGAATGGCCTCCGCGACTTCCACGTGCTCCTTGCCCTTGAGCTTGAACAGGTGAGCGACACGGAACGGTTTCTTGCCGTCGTCGATGAACAGCTGTGTGTCCTTGCGGACGGTGCCCTGGTAGACGCGGAAGATGCCGAGCTTTCCCACGAAGGGATCGTTGACGATCTTGAAAACGTCAGCGATGACATGGGCCTTGGGGTCGGGCATCGACTGCAACGGCGCTGCCGATTCGCCATGCCCCTTGAAGAACGGTGGCGGGTTGGCTTCGCCCGGATGCGGCAGCAGTTTTTCGGCGATATCCAGCAATTCGCGAACACCCGCGCCGGTGCGTGCGGACACAAAACACACCGGCACCAGATGGCCTTCGCGCAGGCACTGCTCGAATGCATCATGCAATTCCTGTCCCGACAGGCCGCCTTCGCCCTGGTCCAGGAAATGGTCCATCACCGCTTCGTTGACCTCGACGACCTGGTCGATGATCTTGCGGTGCCAATCGCCTACAGGGCCAAGATCACTATCGCCCTGGTCGCTGGAAAAACAATCGGCCACGGCCTTGCCGCCATTAGATGGAAGGTTCAACGGCAGGACTTCCGGGCCGAACGTGTCGCGCAATTCCTCCAGCAGGCGCGCGCTGGTCGCACCGTCATGGTCGATCTTGTTGACGACGAGGATCCGGCAGAGATTGCGCGCCCTGGCGTAGTCCATCATGCGGCGCGTGCCGTATCCGATACCGGTGTCGGCATCGACGACAATCGCCAGTGTTTCGACAGCGGCCAGCGCCGAAAGCGTCGGCCCACGGAAGTCGGGATATCCCGGCGTATCGATCAGGTTGATGTGGACGGGCGACTGTGCGGACACGGCGTGGTCGACGCTGGCGATGGCCGCGTCGATGGAGTGGCCGCGCTGGCGTTCGATCGGATCGAAGTCGGACACCGTATTGCCGCGCTCGATGGTGCCTGCCGTGGTGATGGCGCCGCCGGCATGCAGCAGGGCTTCGAACAACGATGTTTTGCCGGCGCCTGGGTGGCCCGCCAGGGCCACATTGCGGATCTGCTCGGTGGTGTACGACATGAGGCCGTTTCTCCCGTGGTTGTGGGTCGGGCACGCGCCCGAGCGTTCACCTGGTAAAACAGGCCGTCATGGCTGTCCGCTGCGGAAGCGCTGCCGTCCGAGCAAACGCTCGGCGGGCGGTCATGGCGGTATCCGGCGCGTCATGCCGGACGCCAAGCCTCCCGCAGCTGGAGACACCGGTCAAGCGGTTCGCCAGCACCGAAGCAGGGGGGGGGATGGACCTGCGCTGGAAAAGGGCCTGCGCACGCCGGCATCGCTGGCGACCTGCCGCATCGCCCGCGCTCACGCGGCTGCGCGTACGCTGACCCACTCGTTCGCCCGGAGCATCGACATGGCCATTTCACGTTTCGCCACCGCGCACTGGCAAGGTGACCTCAAGACAGGACAGGGCATGCTGAGCACGCCCGCAAGCGGCGTGCTCGCATCGACGCCGTATGGTTTCAACTCGCGGTTCGGGGACCAGAAGGGCACCAATCCCGAGGAACTGATTGCGGCAGCGCACGCAGGGTGTTTCACGATGGCGTTGTCGGCACGGCTCACCGAAGCCGGACATCCGCCGGCTGCGCTGGATACGCGAGCCGAGGTGGACCTGTCGACCGAAGGTGGACCGTCGATTTCGGCCATCCGCTTGAAGGTCACTGCGAACGTGCCGGGCATCGACGCGGTGAAGTTCCGCCAGATCGCGGACGACGCCGAAAAGCATTGTCCGGTGTCCCGGGCACTCAGCGCGGTGCCGATCACGTTGGAGGCGTCGCTATCCTGAGTTCCAGACTCGCTGCCAACCGCGCCGTTGCTGGTTCCGACGAGGCCGGGCTGTCGCGCGGGTGAACGCGAATGTCGCTACGGGCGGAATTCAGCCAAGGCTAACCCCCCACGCATAACGATGCTCCCACGCCATTCCGGCGTTCGGAGTTTCCCCATGAAATGCTTGACTGCTTCGATCCTTGCCCTGGGCCTGGCCGCCAGCATCGGTACCGCTTCGGCGCAATCCTCGGGGTATTACTCGCAATACGGCCAGCCGCAGTATGGTCAGTCGCAATACGGGCAACCGCAATACGGTCAGCAGTATGGGCAGCCGCAATACGGCCAGCCGAGCGCAGATCGCTACGGGCAGGCTACCGGTGCGTATTACGACTATGCGCGCGTCGTGCGCGTGGACCCGGTCTACGACCGGTATGGGCGTTCGGGTTACAACTATCCAACCAATGGTCAGAACTGCACGAGCAGCCAGCAGACCTATGCCAGCGGTTACGGCAACGGTTACAACAACAATGGCTACAACAA
>JAQGOI010000123.1 GCA_028293685.1 Lysobacteraceae bacterium
GCTGGATTCGCCGACGACGTTGCTTCAACCCAGCCCCTTCGACTGGGATACGCAGGCCTTGTGTTATCTGCCGCCGACACTGCCCGAGCCCATGTCGCGCGGCTACAACGCCGCCCTGGTCGAGGCCTTGCTGCCGGTCCTGCAGGCATCGGGTGGACGGGCATTCGTCCTGTTCGCGTCGCATCGTGCCTTGCGTGACGCCGCCGATGCGCTGCGCGAGGGGCCGTGGCCGCTGTTCGTGCAGGGCGACGCGCCGCGACCTGTGCTGCTGCAGCGATTCCGCGAATCCGGCAATGGTGTACTGCTGGGCACCGCCAGCTTCCGCGAAGGTGTCGATGTCGTCGGCGAGGCACTGAGCGTCGTGGTGATCGACAAGCTTCCGTTTGCCGCACCCGACGATCCGGTCTTCGAGGCGCGCCTGGATGCCGTGCGTCGCGCCGGTGGCAATCCATTCCGCGACGAGCAGTTGCCGCAGGCGGTGATCGCGCTCAAGCAGGGCGCCGGACGCCTGATCCGCAGCGAGTACGATCGCGGCGTGCTGATGCTCTGCGACCCGCGCCTGCTCGGCAAAAGTTATGGCCGCATCTTCCTGGATTCACTGCCGCCGCTGCCGCGCACGCGCCGGATCGACGACGTCCAGGCATTTTTCGCCACGCAGCCCACGCCCGGAGCCTGCCTGCCATGAAGCTGCTCGCATTCGAGACATCCACCGAAGCCTGTTCGGTCGCGTTGTCGATCGACGGCGCGATCATCGAGCGCTTTGAAATCGCGCCGCGCAGGCATGCGGAATTATCGCTGCCGTGGGCCGGGCAGCTTTTGGCGGATGCGGGCATCGCCAGATCCCAGCTCGATGCGATTGCGGTTGGACGCGGCCCCGGTGCCTTCACCGGCGTGCGTCTCGCCATCGCCCTCGCCCAGGGCATTGCGCTGGCGCTCGACAGGCCGGTGGTCGCCGTGTCGACGCTGGCGGCGTTGGCACTGCGGGCAACAGGCGACAGGACCATCGCCGCCATCGATGCACGGATGGGAGAAATCTACATCGGCACTTTCCAGCGCATTGGCGACGAACTGCACGCCGCGTCGGCCGAAGAAGTGCTGCGTCCCGAACTGGCGTCGTTGCCGGATTCCGGAATGTGGAGTGGCGTGGGAACCGGGTTCTCGGCCGGCGAAAGCGCGCTCGTCAAGCGCCTGCAGGGGCAATTGCAGTCGGTGGACGTCCATGCCTTGCCGCATGCCGCCGACGTCGCGCGCCTTGCAGTCGTCGCCTTCGCGCGCGGTGAAGCCACGACTGCGGAAAAACTCGAGCCGGCCTACCTGCGCCACAACGTCGCCCTGACGCTGGAACAGCAGAAAGCCATTCGCGCGTTGCGCTGACGTCAACGCAGTCGCGGAAACAACTCCGCGACATAGGCGCAGACCAGCAGCAGCGCCGCCAGGGCGATCCAGCGCTGCACCCGCTCGCTGGCAATGCGACCCGACACCAGCGCGAAGAGGGCGAACCCGACACGGAAGCCGGTGTCGCCATTCAACGTTACCGCGCCGTGGCGCAGCCCCTCTTCGGCCAGGCTCACGCACGGCAGGAACGTGAGCAGCCCGAAGAACCAGGGACGGTTGCGATTGAAATTCCCGGACAGGTCGATGGCATCCGAATCGCCAAGCTCGGGAAGGACCAGGTAGCTGAGCAGGAAGCCGGTGATCGGCATCAGCAGGTAGAGCAGG
This sequence comes from Lysobacteraceae bacterium, assembly GCA_028293685.1. GTDB lineage: Bacteria > Pseudomonadota > Gammaproteobacteria > Xanthomonadales > Xanthomonadaceae > Cognatiluteimonas. The sequence continues at coordinate 1,720 of JAQGOI010000123.1, forward strand.
AACGAAAAGAAATTCCAGTCGGTGCTGTCGCGCCGGTCGAACGCCGCCCACCAGATCTGCGTGTTGATCAGGAACAGCAGCACCATCCAGCACAGCGTCGTGGCGTGGGGCTGAACGCGACCGCGCAGCTGGATCAGGCGCGCCGCTCCTGACAGCAGCTGGGTCAGCGCCAGGCCAACGATGATCGAAACCAGGACCGACAGGTATTCGAACTGGCTCAAGGTGCAGTCACTGGTCGACCAGGCTGCCGCCGGGCATGAACCGCCACGTCCGCACGACGTTGAGGATGTCGGGATTTTCCGGTGTCTTTGGCAGCGGCGGATAGGGTTCGGCGAGCCGGGCAATCCGCAGTGCCGCCGCGTCAAGCAGTGGCGTTCCGCTGGACTTGACGATGTCGGCGCGTTCGACGGAGCCGTTGCGGCGGATGCCGACGTTGATGACCACGACGCCGGCCAACCGCCGGCGCCGCGCTACGTCGGGATAGTTGAGGTTGCCCACGCGCTCGGCGCGGTCGACCCAGGCCCGCAGGTACGCCGCCCATGCGTATTCGCGCGTGCTGGCCGAGACGAATTTGCGCGACGGACGCTTGGCGTAACGCTCGGACTGCAGATGGATCTCGGCCGCCAGGCGGGCCATTTCCATGTCGTGTTCCACTTTTACCCGGCCCGGAGGTGTCAGCGCGGGCTCGGGCAACGGGGTTGGCTGCGCCTGCGGCGCGCGGAGGTCGCCTTGCGTGGTGCTGATTACCCGGGCCTGCGGCGGGGGCTGTGGCGCCGGCGACTGCGCCCGCAGTTGGCGCGGTGCCTCGCCCGCGTCGGGTTTGGGCAGCAGTCCACTCTGGGTGTCGGTAGGCCGCAGCGCCTTGTCACTTTCCCCTCCGCCCTGGTTGTTGGCCTGGGCGAGGAAATCGGCCTGCTTCGGGGTCAACGGACTCGACGTCTGGGTCAACATCACATCCAGGGTCGGCAGCACCGGGGCGGCGTCGTTCAACGCGAAGCCAAGGCCGAGCAGCAACATGCCGTGCAGCAGCACCGACAGCACCAGCGTCGCCCGCAGGCGTTCCTTCTCGCCGATTGGCGGCCTGGGTACGGCAATGGCGGACATCAGCGTGCGGCGAGCTCCGCCTGCTGATGGCGCGCCTCGATGCGGTCGAACAGAAGCCCGGCGATGTTCAGCCCGAACTGGCCGTCCAGCTCGCGGATGCAGGTCGGGCTGGTGACGTTGACCTCGGTCAGGTAGTCGCCGATCACGTCCAGGCCGACCAGCAGCATGCCCCGCCGTTGCATTTCAGGGCCGACCTGCGCGGCGATCCAGCGATCACGCTCGGTCAGCGGCCGGCCTTCGCCGCGGCCGCCGGCGGCCAGGTTGCCCCGGAACTCGTCGCCCTGCGGGATGCGCGCCAGGCAATAGGGCACAGGTTCGCCATCGATCAGCAGGATCCGCTTGTCGCCGGCAGCGATTTCCGGGAGGTAGCGCTGCGCCATGGCCAGGTGCCGGCCGCCCTCGGTCAGGGTCTCCAGGATCACGTTGACGTTGGCATCGCCATGGCTGGCCCGGAAGATGGAGCGCCCACCCATGCCGTCCAGCGGCTTGAGCACGACTTCGCCGTGCTCGGCAACGAACGCCTTGAGTGCGGGCGCCTGCCGAGTGACCAGCGTGGGCGGGCAGCACTGCGGAAATTCCAGCGCGGCCAGCTTCTCGTTCATGTCGCGCAATCCCTGTGGATCGTTCACGACCAGTGCTCCGGCGCGCTGCGCCAGGCTCAGGATCTGGGTGTCGTGCAGATAGTTGGCGTCCACCGGCGGATCGGTCCGCATCAGCACGACGTGGCTGGAATCCAGCGCAATCAGTGATCTCTGGCCCAGTTCATACCAGCCTGCCGGATCGTCGCGGACGATCAGCGTCGCGACCTGCGCGCACGCTGCTCCGGCCTGCACCGACAAGCCGCCAGGCAGGACATACAACAGGCGATGACCTCGCCGTTGTGCCTCCAGCAGCAGTGCAAACGTCGAATCCTTCCCGATGCTGATCGATTCGATCGAATCCATCACGGTGACAATATCCAGCGACATGTGGCGACCCGCGGCAGATTCCGACGAAATGGTAGCAGGGCGTCCGCAAAGCGCGACTTTGTGAATATGGCCGCTTGTTCGAGCATGTTGAAGCGAAACTTGACAGTGCCTTCGCGTACTGGGATATAAGGGCTCAGCAGCGATGCCGGCAGGCACGAAGCATCGCGCATAGGGGAGCAAACTCATGGCGCAAGAAGAAAGCCGCACCGGCAGTCTGGATGGACTCCGCGTGATGGTGATCGACGACTCCAAGACGATCCGTCGCACGGCCGAAACCCTGCTCAAGCGTGAAGGCGCCGATGTCGTGACCGCCACCGACGGCTTCGAAGCGCTGGCCAAGATCGCCGACCAGCAGCCGCAGATCATCTTCGTCGACATCATGATGCCGCGCCTGGATGGCTATCAGACCTGCGCCCTGATCAAGAACAACCAGCTGTTCAAATCGACGCCGGTGATCATGCTGTCGTCCAAGGACGGGCTGTTCGACAAGGCCCGCGGCCGCATCGTCGGCTCCGAGCAGTACGTCACCAAGCCGTTCACGCGCGAGGAACTCCTCGACGCGATTCGCAAGCACGTCAACGCCTGACCGGGGGGAAGGGCATCCATGGCACGCATCCTGTTGATCGAAGATTCGCCGACCGATACGGCGGTCCTGACCCAGTTGCTGGAACGCAACGGGCACCATGTCCTGGCATCGGGCAGTGGCGAGGACGGCATCGAGGTCTGCCGGCGCGAGCTTCCGGACTTGGTGCTGATGGACGTCGTCCTGCCGGGCATGAACGGGTTCCAGGCGACCCGGGCGCTGTCGCGCGACGCGGCAACCAGCGCGATTCCGGTGCTGATCGTCAGTACCAAGTCGATGGAAGCCGACCGTGCATGGGGCCTGCGCCAGGGCGCAAAGGATTACATCGTCAAGCCGCCGGATGAAGGCGCCTTGATCGGCCGCATCAACGAGCTGCTGGGCGTCTGAAATGGCAAAGCGACCTTCGCGACCTCCTGCAAAGCCGTCGATCGTCAAATCGGCGCCGCGGCACCAAAGGGGCCAAGCCACCGACGTGATGGTTGCGGACGAACCCGAGCAGGCGCCCGTGCCGTTCTTCCAAGCACCGTCGTCGCCGCAGCTGCCCGCCTTCGACATCCTCGACGATTACGAGCGCCGCAGCCTGGCGCACGTCGTCGGCCTGCCCGAGCAGCTCGAAGCTCCGGGCCTCTGGCGCGGCGTCGGTTTCCGGATCGGCGGCAAGCGCCTGGCATCGGGCTTCGACGAAGTCGTCGAAATCATGCCCATGCCACAGGTGACACCCGTTCCCGGGGCGCAGCCGTGGTTGCTCGGCGTCGCCAACATCCGCGGCAACCTGCTTCCGATCGTCGATCTGAAGCAGTTCCTCGAAGGCGAACGCACGGTGTTGCACGAAGGCCAGCGCGTATTGATCGTGCGCCAGCCGGGCGGGGACGTCGCCGTCACGATCGATGAGTTGTTCGGGCAGCGCAGCTTCAACGAGTCCCAGCTGCAGCCCAGTGAAACGTTGGCACAGAGTGTGCTGGCGGAAGGACGTTACGCGCACTTCATCGACCGGGCATACGACCTGGCCGATCACTCGTGGGGCATCTTCAGCCTGGAACGGCTGGCCCGCACTCCTGAATTCAGACAAGCCGCGGCCTGAGCCGCACAAGCAAACGAAGGTCGAACGATGAGCACTGTCATGGACAATCCGGCCGGCAAAGGCCGCAACTTGGGCACCAACGTCTGGCTGTTGATGCTGGGCGCGTCGGTGATCATCTTTGCCGCCAATACCGGGTACGCAACGTGGAAGGCCGCGCGCCTGGGCGGAGCGAGTTCGTCGGCATCGGACCTGCAGGTGAATTCGCAGCGACTCGCCAACCAGGGACGAGAGGCGGTTGGCGGCAAATCCACCTCGTTCGAGCAGTTCAAGAGCACGCGCGCCCAGATCGACCAGGACATCAAGCAGCTCAACGACCGCTTCGGTCAGGCAGCCGGCGTATCCGGGCCGATTGAAACCGTTACCCAGACATGGGCTCCGTTGAGCAAGAGCGCGGACCAGATCATCACGTCCGAAAACGCCGTGCTTGGCCTTGCCGGCAATGCCAACCGCTTCGTACAACGCGTGCCGCAACTGCAGGCGCAGCTGGACGAGGTGGTGCGCGGCATGCTGGCCAGCGGTGCGCCATCCTCGCAGGTCTACCTCGCGGTTCGCGAAGGCATCCTGGCCGCGACCATGGCCCGCAGCGTCACTGAAATCCAGGCGGGCGGCGCTTCGGCCGCGATGTCGGGCGACAAGCTGGCGCGCGACGCCGGCGTGTTTGCCCAGGTCCTCAACGGATTCCGCCAGGGCGGCCAGGGTGAGGCCCAGAAGGTCACGTCCGCCGCCGCGGCCGGTTCGCTGAACCAGGCCAACGTACTGTGGGTGGACATGAAGAAGGACCTCGACGCCCTCCTCGGCAGTTCGCAGGATCTGTTCCGCGCCCAGGCTGCCGCAGCCAACCTCACCACCGGTTCGGACAAGCTGCTCAATGACAGTGAAAGCCTGTTCCGCGCCTTTACGGCATTCGGCTCGCTGCGCGACACGAGCGTGTTCGGCAACATCTGGATCAGCATCATCTCCGGACTCGCGGCGCTGGCGTCGATCGTCGGCCTGCTCTTCAGCCTCAACAGCGCGCAGCGCAAGCGCTACCAGACCACGATGGAACTCAACAATCGAAACCAGGAGGCCATCATGCGGCTGCTGGACGAAATGGGTTCGCTCGCCGAAGGCGACCTGACGGTCAAGGCGACCGTCACCGAGGACATGACGGGCGCGATCGCGGACTCCATCAACTTCGCGGTCGAACAGCTGCGCAGCCTGGTGACCACGATCAACGACACATCCGTGCAAGTCGCCTCCAGCGCGCAGGAAACGCAGGCGACCGCCATGCACCTGGCCGAAGCCGCCGAACACCAGTCGCAGGAAATCTCCTCGGCGACCGATCGCATCAGCGAGATCGCAGCCAGCATCGACCGGGTTTCGAAGAGCTCCGCGGAGTCGGCCGAGGTGGCGCAGCGCTCGGTGCAAATCGCGACCAACGGCGCCGGCGTCGTGCGGCAAACCATTCAGGGCATGGACAACATCCGCGACCAGATCCAGGAAACGTCCAAACGCATCAAGCGACTGGGCGAAAGCTCGCAGGAGATTGGTTCAATCGTCGAACTGATCAACGACATTTCCGAACAGACCAACATCCTGGCGCTGAACGCGGCCATCCAAGCGGCCTCCGCCGGTGAAGCCGGCCGCGGGTTCGCGGTCGTGGCCGACGAAGTGCAGCGGCTCGCCGAGCGCGCATCCAACGCGACCAAGCGCATCGAGACGCTGGTGCAGACGATTCAGTCCGATACCAACGAAGCCGTCAGCTCGATGGAACAGACGACATCCGAAGTGGTCGCCGGTGCACGCCTGGCCGAGGACGCCGGCACGGCGCTGGGCGAGATCGAAAAGGTGTCGTCGGATCTGTCGGGATTGATTCAGGGCATCTCCGCGGCTTCGCAGCAGCAGTCCGGCGCCGCGGCCAACATCACCCAGGCGATGAACACGATTCAGCAGATCACCTCGCAGACGACGCAGGGCGCCAACCAGACGGCCGAGTCGATCGGAAACCTGGCGCAGCTTGCCGCCGACCTGCGTCGCTCGGTCGCCGACTTCAAGCTCCCGGCCTGATCGACAGACCGAGAGAACAGAGAGTGCCCGTCAGGATGAACAAGTTCGTCTGCGGCCGCCGTGCCGCGCGCGCCTCCCGGGTATCGCGAGGCACGCGATGAGTGCGCTGCGCGACGCGATCGATTACACGACGCTGGGCTGGATCAAGCCCGAGCTCGACGAGACGTTGCGTCAGGCGCGGATGGCGATCGAGGCCTTCGCTGAAGAGCCTGGCGACAGCAGCCAGATGGTGCTGTGCGCCGGCTACCTGCACCAGGTGCAGGGAACGCTCCGGATGGTCGAGTTGTACGCCCCGGCGATGGTGGCCGAGGAAATGGAGCAACTCGCCCAGGCGCTGAAAGCCGGCACGACCCCAAGCCACGACGAAGCATGCGCAACGCTGATGCGCGGCGTGGTGCTGCTGCCCGACTATCTCGAGCGGCTGCAGGGTGGGCACAAGGACATTCCGATCGTGTTGCTGCCGCTGCTCAACGAACTGCGCGCGGCGCGTGGTCAAGCGGGCCTGAGCGAAAGTGTCCTGTTCGCGCCCGACCTGCAGCGACCGTTGCCCGATACGATTTCCGCTGCCCATGTCGAGCAGGGCCCGTCGTCCCGCGCGGTACGTGAAACCCTTGCCGCCCCATTGCTCGCCCAGTTGCGCGATGCGCTGGCGGCGTGGCCGGAAGACGGTGAGCCCCGCAAGGACGCTGCGTTTGCGCAGGCGCTGGAGGGCCTGCTCGCGCAGGCCAGCGAGGAATCCGATCGACGCATGTTGTGGGTTGCGTCGACCGTCGCCTCGGCCATGGCCGATGGGGCGCTGGTCGCGACGTCGGAATTACGCCAGGCCTTTGTGAGTGTCGAACGTGAGACCCGGCGCCTGTTCGAAGACGACGGTTTTGGCATGCCGCGCGCCGACGCCGCACTCGAGCCAACCCGCCAACTGCTGTACCACGTCGCCCACACCAAGGGCGCGCACGCCGGGCTTCAGCGCCTGCGCGATACATTCGATCTCGATGCCCGCGGGCCGAGCGCGTCCGAACTCGAGCATGCGCGCGGCAGCCTCACCGGCCGCAATCGCGCCCTGCTGGACACCGTTTCTGCAGCGATCAAGGAAGACCTGCTGCGGGTCAAGGATGTGCTGGACCTGCATCTGCGCAGTGGCCACACCGGCATCGAAGGTCTGCAGCCGCAGGTCGAGGCGCTTGGCCGTGTCGCCGATACGCTCGGCATGCTTGGCCTTGGGCTGGCACGCACTGTTGTCCAGGACCAGCGCGACGCCATGCGTGCGATGGTCCACGGCGAACGCCCGGCCGACGAAGGGGCCCTGCTCGATATCGCCGGCGCATTGCTGTACGTCGATGCGTCTCTGGACGAACAGGTCGCCCATCTCGGTGGCCCGGACACCGGCGCCGACGAAAGCATGCTCGCCAGCGAATCGCGCAAGGTCATCGAAGTGGTGGTGCGCGAAGCGATCGCCAATTTCGCCGACGCGCGCCAGGCCTTTGTCGCATTCGTGGAGACCAACTGGGACCACGCCGCGCTGACCGAAGTGCCGCGCCTGCTGCACGAAGTGTCCGGCGCACTGACGATGCTGGAGCTGAAAGTTCCGGCCGACTATCTCACCGGCGTGCGCCTGTACGCCGAGCGCGAGTTGATCGGGCGGCACCGCGTACCCAACGGGCGCCAGCTCGACACGCTGGCTGATGCGTTGGCGAGCCTCGAGTACTACCTCGAGGCGCTGCGCGAACAACGACCCAACCGCGACGAGATCCTCGACATCGCGCGCAACAGCCTCGAGTCGCTGTCCTACTGGCCGCTGCCGGCCAGCGACGTTGCGCCGCCGAAGCTGGTCGCGCCGCTGGACGTCAACGCTGCCGTCAGCGACGAGACGGTTACCGACTTTTCGAAGCAGGCGGCGAGCGGATTGGCGGGTATCGCATCGCCACAACCCGTCGAGCCGCTTGTGCCTGCGGCACCGGTGGATTTCGCAACCCCGGCCCCAGCACCCGTGGGCGCGGGTGGCGGCGGTTTCGAGGTCACGGGCGATGAGATCGACGACGAGATCCGCGAAGTCTTCCTCGAGGAATTCGAGGAGGAAATCAGCAACCTCGACCAGCTGCTCCCCGCATGGCGCGCCAATCCGGACGACATGGAAAGGCTGCGCACGATCCGGCGCGTCTTCCATACACTGAAGGGCAGTGGTCGGCTGGTCGGCGCCAAAACGCTTGGCGAGTTCAGCTGGAAAGTCGAGACCATGCTCAATCGCGTGCTCGACGGCACGCGGCCGCCGAGCCCGGCGGTCATCGCAATGGTCGACCAGGCCTTCTACACGCTGCCGCAGTTGCAGGCCGCATTGCGCGGAGAAACCGCAATCAATGCCGACCTGGACGGCATGCAGGCCGTCGCCGACCGCATCGCGCTTGGCGAGGAAATTTACTACAGCCCAGCCGAAGCCAGTTACGCCAGCGACGGAATGCCTGTCACGGTCGGCGTCGATGACGTGGACGCTGCCAGCGAATCCGAAGCGGCCGCGGCCAGCATCGAGCCGGCGGCGGACACCGTTCCGGCATCGATCGATCCGGTCCTGCTGGAAATACTCGACACCGAAATCGGCGGCCACCTGGTCACCGTAGAAAACTGGATCAGCGCCGCGCGCGCGGCCCCTGCCCAGGCCGACGACAAACTGCTGCGCGCGATCCACACGATGAATGGCGCGTTCGCCATGACGGAAGTGCCGTCGATCACCGACGCCATGACGCCGGCGGAAGCGTACGTCAAGCGCCTGCTGGTCTCGCGCGCCGTGGTAACCGTGGAGGGCATCGACGCGCTCAGCGAAATGGCCGCCGCCGCGCGTGAAACCGTCGCTGCATTGAATCTGCCGTCGCCCCGTATCGCGCGCTACACCGAATTGGCGCTGCGGCTGTCAGGGTTGCGTGACAGCTTGCCCGAAGCGAGCCTGCCGGAAGTGACGCCGTCGGAGGACATTGACGAGCTTGAAGTGGCTGTGGGCGAAGCCGAACAACCGGCTCCCGAACTGGTGGCGTTCGATCTGAGCGCGTACGGCGACCTGGCGGTGCCTGAGGAAACAGCTGCCGAGTTCGTCGTCGAAGACGCGCTGGTCGATGAATCGGCTGCAGCGTTCGATTACGTCGAACCAATCGGCGCACACGCGGCGGAGACCTCCGATATCACGACGGCAGGCGATGAGGCCGTCGAACCGGATATGGTCTCCGACGCAGGAGTGGGCGAAGCCGCGCCTGCCGAACAAGCAGAGGACGCATTCGCGACATTGCCGGATCAGGAAGAAGCGCAACGGCTTGAAGCGGCGCGCATCGAGGAAGAGGAGCGGCTCGAATACGAGCGGCTCGAACTCGAATATGCGGAGCAGGCGCGCGTCGCACGGGAAACTGCCGAAGCCGAGCGTACCGAAGCCGAGCGCGCCGAAGCCGAACGCGCCGAAGCCGAACGAGTCGAAGCCGAGCGAGCCGAAGCCGAACGGGCCGAAGCCGAGCGTGCCGAAGCCGAGCGTGCCGAAGCCGAGCGTGCAGAAGCCGAACGAGCCGAAGCCGACCGTGCCGATGCCGAGCGCGTCGAAGCCGAGCGTGCCGACGCCGAACGTGCCGAAGCCGATCGTG
>JAQGOI010000135.1 GCA_028293685.1 Lysobacteraceae bacterium
GGATGACATGTGCAGCATCTTCAGCGCCTGCCGGTTGCGGCGCGAAGTGCAGGTGGCACGGCACGCGCGACTGCTCGCCGCCCTGCTGGAGTAGGCAGCCCCTGGCCCGCCGACGGCCAGACCGGGCCAAGCGGGCATTGGGCTTGCCTCCAGCGTCTCGCTAACCTACTGATTCATAAAGGTCGGAGTTGCTTCAATACGGCATCCGCGGCTACAATCCGCGCCCTTTTGAATGAATCGGACGGCCCTTGGCCGCCGGGAGCCCCATGGCCCGCATTACCGTCGAAGATTGCCTGGAAGTGGTCGACAACCGCTTTGAACTCGTGATGATGGCCGCCAAGCGCGCGCGCCAGTTGGCCAATGGTGTCGAGCCGCAGCTGGACAACACCGAGCACGACGACAAGCCGACCGTACTGGCGTTGCGGGAAATTGCCGCTCGCCGCATCGACCAGCCGTACATCGATGCCGTCGACAAGTCGGAGCGCGAGCGCAAAGAGCGCGAGGCGCTGGAATGGGCCGCTGCCGAGGTTGTCGCCGACGACGACCTGTCCAAGGGCGACGACTAAGCGCTGATTCGGAACCGGCCAAGCCGGGTTCTCGCACGCAAGCGGCTCTGCCTTGGCAGGGCCGTTTTTTTTGCCGACGTTGGGCGGCAGTTCCCAGTGTCGCTTCCGGTTTCACGGCCCCGTGCTTTCCGATTCGCGGTTCACGGCTTAGTCTGGCTGCATGAATCCCGGCGAGCCTGCCCAAGTCCTGCCTGATGCGGTCGACGAATCGCTGCCGGACTACGTGCTTGCGTTGCAGCGTGCCGCCCACTATCTGACGGATGACCAGCACCGGTTGCTGCGCCGGGCGTGGTCGGTCGGCGCCGCGGCACACGCCGGGCAGGTCCGCCGTTCGGGCGAGCCTTACATCACGCATCCGGTTGCGGTCGCGTCGGTGCTTGCCGAGCAGCGCGTGGATGTGGAAACGCTGATCGCCGCGATCCTGCACGACACGCTCGAGGACACGCCCCTGGCGCGCGCGACCATCGCCGGCGAGTTCGGCGAAACGGTGGCCGAACTGGTCGACGGCGTCACCAAGCTGGACAAGCTGCAGTTCCAGGACCGGCAGGAGGCCGCGGCCGAAAGTTTTCGCAAGATGCTGCTGGCGATGGCGCGCGACCTGCGCGTGATCCTGATCAAGCTCGCCGATCGCCTGCACAACATGCGCACGCTGTCGGCACAGACACCCGAAGCGCGCATGCGCATCGCCAACGAAACGCTGGAGATCTACGCGCCCATCGCGCAGCGCCTTGGCATGAACCTGATCAAGGCCGAGCTGCAGGACCTGGGTTTTCGCGCCCTGCATCCATGGCGGCGCGCGGTGCTCGAAAAGCGCATCCGCACCCAGCCGTTGCTGCGTCGCGAGGCACTGGCCCGCATCGAGGCCCAGGTGGCGCAGCGCCTGACCAAGGAAGGCCTGCAATACCGACTGATCAGCCGGATCAAGTCGCCATGGAGCATCTATTCGAAAATGCGTTCGGAGGGCAAATCCTTCGACCAGGTGATGGACATGTTCGGTTTTCGCATCGTCGTGCCAACGGTCGCGGCGTGTTACCACGCCCTGGGCGTTGCGCATTCGGTGTTCAAGCCGCTGGACGGCCGCTTTCGCGACTTCATCGCCATTCCAAAAGCCAACGGCTACCAGTCGCTGCACACGGTGTTGTTCGGGCCGTATGGTTCGCCGATCGAAGTGCAGATCCGCACCGAGGAAATGGATCTCATCGCCGAGCGCGGCATCGCGGCCCACTGGACCTACAAGCATGGTGGCGCGGGCAACAGCGCCCAGAGCCGCGCGCACTCGTGGATCGCCAACCTCCTGGAAAGCCAGCGCGCGACCGGCTCTTCGCTGGAGTTTCTCGAGAACGTCAAGGTCGATCTGTTTCCCGACGAGGTGTACCTGTTCACGCCCAAGGGCGACATCCTCTCGTTGCCGCGTAATTCGACTGCGCTTGATTTCGCGTACGCCGTGCACACCGATGTCGGCAACCATGCCGTCGCCGCGCGCGTGGACAAGAAGCTGGTGCCTTTGCGCACCAAGCTGGTCAGCGGGCAGAAGGTCGAAGTCATCAGCGCCAAATCCGCTGCGCCCAAACCGCAGTGGCTCGAGTTCGTGATCACCGGCAAGGCGCGCACCGCCATCCGGCACCAGCTCAAGAGCCTGCAGCACGAAGACGCCGTGCAACTGGGCCATCGCATGCTCGATCGATCGTTGGAGGACCTGGGTACGTCGCTGGATCGACTGCCGTCGGCGCGCATGGACGCCTACCTGCTGGAGCATCGCTTTCCGCGGCTTGAGGCGCTGCTCTCGGAAATCGCGCTCGGCAACCGCATGCCAGCGCAGGTTGCGCAGGCGCTGGCACGGCCGCCCGCAACGACGTCCGCGCGCGGCGTTGCCGATGAGCAGATACCCAACTACATGGGCGAACGCGTGCCGGGCGACCGCATCCTAATCACCGGCAACGAACGCGGCGTGATTACGTTTGCGAACTGCTGCCTGCCGGTGCCCGGCGACGACATCATGGGATACCACACCGCCGGCCGCGGCATCGTCGTCCATCGCATGGACTGCCCCAATGTCGCCGACTACCGCAAGTCGCCCGAGCGTTGGGTTGCCATCGGCTGGGACCGCTCCGTGTCCGGCGATTTCCATAGCGCGTTGCTGGTGCAGGTGGAAAATCGTCCGGGCGTGCTGGCGCAAGTGGCGGCTGCCATCGCACAGGCCGAGTCCAACATCGATGGCGTCGAATACCTGGAGCGCGACAGCAACATTGCCGCGATTCGTTTTTCCATCGAGGTGGGCGACCGAAAGCACCTGGCCGACGTGATTCGCCGGGTGCGCCGGCTCAACGTCGTGCACGGCGTGCAGCGGTTGTAGGCCGGGCAGGGAGCTGCGAGTCGCAAGGACAGGCAATCGCGTGCCGTTGGCTTTACGATTCCATGTTCCGACTCAGACTCCGGCCTCCCATGACCCGTCAACCGATCTGCACCGACCGCGCGCCTGCCGCGATCGGTCCGTACTCCCAGGCCGTGCGCAGTGGCGCTGCCGTCTACCTCTCCGGGCAGATCCCGCTGGATCCCGCGAGCGGGCAGCTCATCGTCGGCGACATTGCCCTGCAGGCCCGGCGTGCGCTGGACAACCTCAAGGCCGTCTGCGAGGAGGCGGGTGGTTCACTCGGCGACGTCGTCCGCGTGGGCCTGTATGTCACCGATCTTGGCGATTTTGCCGCAGTGAACGCCGTCATGGCCGAGTATTTTTCCGCGCCCTATCCGGCACGCTCCACGATCCAGGTTGCTGCACTTCCAAAAGGTGCGAACGTGGAAATCGACGCGGTGATGGTGCTTGGCTGAGCGATGAAGCGTGCCGGTGGACCGTCGCCCGCCTTGTCTGCTGCAGGCGAAGCGCCACTGGGCACATTGCCTGGTGTCGGACCGCGCGTAGCCGAGAAACTCGCGGCGCGTGGCCTGCTCACGCTCCAGGATCTCTGGCTGCAACTGCCCAGGCAGTATGAGGACCGGACCTGCATCGTTGCGATCCGCGACGTGCGACCCGGTCTCGCGGTGCAGGTGGAAGGCGTTGTCGAAGCCGTCGAGCGGGGCTTTCGCTACCGGCCGATGTTGCGGGTTGCCATTGTCGACGATTCGCGCTCTACGCTGGTCCTGCGGTTCTTTCATTTCCGCGCGACGCAGGTCGCGCAATTCGCCCCTGGCGTGCGCGTGCGTTGCTACGGCACGCCGCGTGCCGGCCAGCACGGGCTCGAAATCGTCCATCCCAGCTATCGAATCCTTGAACATGACGAAAGCGCACTGGGTGAGCAGCTCGACCCGGTGTATCCGGCGATCGAAGGGATTGGACCAGGCACCCTGCGCCGGTTGATCGGCCTGGCGCTGGACAAACTGCCCGACGAGTCGGCGCTGGAACTGTTGCCGTCCGACATGCGCCGTGAGCGCGACCTGCCTTCGCTGCGCGAAGCGTTGCTGACCGTACATCGGCCGGCAAAGGACGCGGACAGGGGCGCGCTGCTTGCGGGGACACATCCGGCACAGCGTCGCCTGGCCCTGGAGGAGCTGCTGGCGCATCACCTGAGTTTGCGTCGCCAGCGCATCGCGCTGCAGCAACATTCCGCGGCCTGCCTTGCCGGATCGGGGGCCTTGCCGCGGCGCCTGATTGCGGCCTTGCCGTTCGCATTGTCCGGCGCGCAGCAACGCGTGTACGCGCAGGTGCGGGCCGACCTGTCGCGCCCGACACCGATGTTGCGCCTGGTGCAGGGTGACGTCGGCAGTGGCAAGACCGTTGTCGCGGCACTCGCCGCGCTGTTGGCGGTGGAAGCCGGCAAGCAGGTGGCATTGATGGCGCCGACCGAGCTGCTGGCCGAGCAGCACCTGGCCACGGTGCGTGGCTGGCTGGAGCCGCTGGACGTACGGGTGACATGGCTGGCCGGAAAAGTCACTGGCAAGGCGCGTGCCGCCGCACTGGCTGAAGTGGCTTCTGGTTCGGCGCAAGTCGTGATCGGTACGCATGCATTGATGCAGGAAGGCGTCTTGTTTCGCGACCTCGCGCTCGCGATCGTAGATGAGCAGCATCGCTTTGGCGTGCACCAGCGCCTGGCGTTGCGCGACAAGGGCCTGGGCGATGCGGTTCCACACCAGCTGGTGATGACGGCGACCCCGATCCCACGCACGCTGGCGATGGCTGCATACGCCGATCTTGACGTGTCATCCATCGACGAACTTCCGCCGGGACGCACGCCGGTCAACACCGTTGCGCTCGGCGCCCAGCGACGGCCGGAACTGGTCGAACGCATCCGCAGCGCCTGCGCCGAAGGCCGCCAGGCCTATTGGGTATGCACGCTGATCGATGATTCCGACGAGGTGGTCGCGCAGGCTGCGCAATCGACGTTCGAGGCGCTGTCCGCTGCGTTGCCGGAATTGCGGATCGGGCTGGTGCATGGACGGATGAAGGCAGCCGTGAAGCAGTCGACCATGCGTGCCTTCAAGGACGGCCAGCTCGATCTGCTGGTGGCGACGACCGTGATCGAGGTCGGCGTCGACGTCGCCAACGCATCGCTGATGATCGTCGAGAACGCCGAGCGTCTCGGTCTTGCCCAGCTCCACCAGCTGCGGGGACGGGTCGGCCGCGGCAGTGCGGCCTCCAGCTGTGTCCTGCTGTACCAGTCGCCGCTGTCGATGCTGGCGCGCCAGCGGCTGGAAACGATGCGCCAGACCCACGATGGATTCGTGATCGCCGAGCGGGACCTGGAGCTGAGGGGCCCGGGCGAACTGCTTGGCACCCGCCAGACAGGCCTGGCCGGCTTTCGGGTGGCCGATCTCATGCGCGATGCGGACTTGCTGCCGCTGGTCCACGACATGGCCGACCGCCTGCTGGCCCAGGCGCCTGCCGCCGCCGACCGGATCATCGCGCGGTGGGTGGGTGGCGCAGCCCGCTACGCCGCGGCCTAGGTCGGCGGTGGCCGCTACACCCATCCGGTCAAGCGGCTTCAGGAGAGCGGCTGCGCCGTCGGGTTGCGCATGAGGTGCGCCTGCAGCTAAAATGCCCGGCTTATCCTGCGCAACTGGTGCTGCCATGAAGGCCGACATCCATCCTGATTACCGTGAAGTCGTGTTCCAGGACATGACCTCGGATTTCAAGTTCCTGACCCGCTCGACACTCTCCAGCAAGGAGAAGGTGAAGTGGAAGGACGGCAATGAATATCCGTTGATCAAGATCGACATTTCGTCGGCTTCGCACCCGTTCTACACCGGGCAGAACAAGATCATGGACACGAGCGGTCGTGTCGACAAGTTCCGCCGGCGCTACGCCGCCAAGTAAGACATTCCCGGCGTCGCGAGACGGCCAGTTACCGACCCAGCAACGGCTGCCGCGAGGCGGCCGTTTGCATGTCCGGCACGCGGCAGGAGCGGCGGCCGCCTCCAGGCCGCTATGTGATAATTGCAACAGCGCGACGACGCCCCATCCGGTCGCTGCCGCCCATTGACGATCCAACGTGCCGTTGCCCAGTGCGGCGCGCCCATCCGAGGAATGCGCCGTGCCGCCAGACAACACTCCCGCGATCAAACCCTTCGATCATGTGACGGTATCGATCGATGGAGACGGCGGCGCTCCTGCGTCGGTCTCGCTGCCGGTCGAACGCGGCACGCTCGGCAACCCGTGCATCGATATCGCCACGCTCACGAAGGAAACCGGGTGTTTCACCTACGACCCGGGATTCACTGCAACGGCTGCGTGCAAATCCGCGATCACGTACATCGACGGTGACGCCGGCGTGCTGCTCTATCGCGGTTATCCCATCGAGCAGCTGGCCAAACAATCCAGTTTCCTGGAAGTCGCGTACCTGCTGATGCACGGCGAGCTCCCGTCGAACGATGCATTCGCCACGTTCGAAAGCGAAGTCACGCACCACACGATGATGCACGAGGCGTTTCGCACGTTCCTCTACGGCTTCCGGCACGACGCGCATCCGATGGCGATGCTGGTCGGGATGCTCGGTTCGATGGCGAGTTTCTATCACAACACGCTCGATCTCGAGGATCCCGAGCAGCGCCGACTCGCGGCTGTGCGCCTGATCGCCAAGGTGCCGACGATCGCCGCCGGTTGCTACCGCTATTCGATCGGATGGCCGCTGCGTTACCCGAAGAACAATCTCGAGTATGTCGATCGCTTCCTGCACATGATGTTCGAGGTTCCCAGCGAACCGCTGGCATTGAAGCCGGTGGCCGCGCGCGCGCTCGACCTGCTTTTCATCCTGCACGCCGACCACGAGCAGAATGCGTCGACCTCGACCGTGCGCCTGGTCGGTTCGACCGGCGCGAATCCGTATGCGTGCGTTGCCGCCGGCGTCGCTGCGTTGTGGGGTCCCGCGCATGGCGGTGCCAACGAGGCGGTGCTGAAGATGCTCGCCGACATCGGCAAACCCGGCAACGTGCAGGCCGCTGTCGACAAGGCCAAGGACAAGGAGTCGGGTTTCCGCTTGATGGGCTTCGGCCATCGCGTCTACAAGAATTTCGATCCGCGCGCGAAGATCATCCGCGAGATGACCCATGAGGTACTTGGCGAGCTCGGCGTCAACGACCCACTGCTCGAGGTCGCCCTGAAGCTGGAAGAGGCCGCGCTGAAGGACGATTACTTCATCCAGCGCAAGCTTTATCCGAACGTCGATTTCTACTCCGGGATCATCTACAAGGCGCTCGGGATTCCGACGGAGATGTTCACGGTGATGTTCGCGATTGCGCGCACCGCGGGCTGGGTGGCGCACTGGCTCGAGCAGCAGACGGACGCCGACGCGCGCATCGGTCGACCGCGACAGATCTACACCGGCCATGCCGGGCGCGACTACGTGGACATCCAGGGTCGCTGAGCCGTTACGCGTCGGCCTCGTGGCTGGCGATGTCCTCGTCGGCCAGCAGCTGCCGCAGCTGGGCTAGTGAAGCGCGCCGTACCGGTCTCCCGTCGGCGCTCGCCAAAGGCGCCTGCCGCAATGCGGCAAGGGGCAACACCGTCAATTCGAAGGCGAGTCCTTCTGCGCTGAAGACCCAGACCGCCACGTCCTCCGTGCGCTGCCGGTCCAGGTGGACGCGCCGCGACTGCAGACTCGCGGGGATCAGCTGCTCATCCAGGAAGCGACCCACATCCTCTACCGCTTCGGCGTGCAGGTGCAGGGCGACGGACGAATGGCTGTCGGCGAGGCCTTCAAGCACGGGGCCCACCAGTCGTGGATTGAAGGCCTGAAAGAACTCAAGCGCACGAACGGCGGCTTCGCGACGTTGCCGAAGGTCGAGCGACTGCACGTCGCCCTGGAACAGGCGCTGGTATTCGCGAAGGGCGTCCTCGATCTCGCGATTGCCGGGAAGCGAGGCGTCGTCGGCGATTCCCAGGCGCGCGGCGGCCTTGCGCTT
>JAQGOI010000175.1 GCA_028293685.1 Lysobacteraceae bacterium
GTCGTACAAGAGATGGTGACTGCGGCCTTGTTGACCGGGCTCGTCGTCCTGCTGTTCCTGGGCTCCGGACGCTCGACCTTGATCGTCGCGACTTCCATCCCGCTGTCGATTCTGTGTTCGATTCTGGCGCTCGCCTGGTTCGGTCTGAACATCAACGTCATGACGCTCGGCGGCTTGGCGCTTGCGGTCGGCATTCTGGTGGATGACGCCACGGTGATGATCGAAAACATCGATGCGCATCTGGGGACCGGCCGGGATTTGCAAGATGCCATCATCGAAGCGGCGAACCAGATCGTGATTCCAACCTTCGTCTCCACGTTGTGCATCTGCATCGTGTGGTTGCCTCTGTTCCAATTATCGGGTGTCGCCGGCTATCTGTTTCTACCCATGGCCGAAGCCATCATCTTTGCGATGATTGCCTCCTTCATCCTCTCGCGTACCCTGGTGCCGACATTGGCCAATTATCTTTTGCCTGCGCAGGTTGCGGCACGCAAGGCCGGCGGGGAACCGAAAGGCCGCTTCGGCCGGTTCCAGGCGGCTTTCGAACGGCGCTTCGATCGTTTTCGTGATGACTATAGAGACCTTCTGGCGAAGGTGGTTGAGCGGCGCGGCCTCTTCATCGTCGGGTTCTTAGCGGCCGCAGTCGTCTCCATAGGCGTGCTGGTGCCGTGGCTGGGACGCGACTTTTTCCCGGGTATCAAGTCCGGCGAGATCGACATGCATTTTCGCGGGCCGATCGGACTGCGGCTCGAAGAGGCCAGCAAGGTCGCAGCACTGGTGGACGGTGCCATTGGCAAATTGCTGCCCGGCCAAGTCACCAACATCATCGACAATTGCGGCCTGCCCACCAGCGGCATCAACCAGGCCTACAGTGCGAGCGCGACAATCGGGCCGCAGGATTGCGACGTGACCATCAGCCTGAAGAACCAGGCTTCACCGGTCGATGCGTATCGCGCGACTCTGCGCGCTAAGCTGCCGAAGCTGTTTCCCGGCACGGACTTCAGCTTCCCGGCCGGCGATATCACGGCGAAGATTCTGGACTTTGGCCTGCCGGCGCCGCTCGATGTGCAGATCGTCGGACGCGACGTCGCAGCAAACATGGCCTACGCACAGCGGGTGGTCGCCGAGATGCGCCGCATCCCCGGCATTGCGGACGCGCAGATCGAACAGACGCTGGCGCAGCCGGCCTTGTTGGTCTCCTCGCATCGCGCGTTCGCCCTCGGAGCAGGACTGACGGAGTCCAACATCGCTGACAACGCGCTGGCGACGCTATCGGGTTCCGGACAAACGTCGCCAACGTACTGGCTCGATTACAAGACGGGGGTCTCGCATCTGGTAAATCTGCAGACGCCGCAGACACAGATGACCTCGATGAATGATCTGGAAACGATCCCAATCGACAAGGGCGATGGTGATCCAAACGGACAGGGCGCGCAAATTCTCGGCAGCTTGAGCCAGATCACGCAGATCGGAAAGCCGCTTGAGGTGTCGCACCGCGACATCTTGCCAGTGGTCGACATTTACGCGAGCAACGCGGGACGCGATCTCGGTGCAGTGAGCAACGCGGTCGACAAAGTGCTGAAGCGTATGAAAAAGGACCTGCCGCAGGGCGCGATCGTACAAGTTCAGGGGCAGGGAGTGACGATGCAGGCGGCGTACGCGCAGTTGCTGCTGGGACTCGCGTTCTCAATCCTGCTGGTCTACCTGGTGATTGTCGTGAATTTCCAGTCCTGGCTCGATCCCTTCATCATCATCACCGCGCTGCCCGGTGCGTTGACCGGGATCGTCTGGTCGCTGTTCCTAACCGACACCACGCTGTCGGTGCCGGCGCTTACGGGCGCGATCATGTGCATGGGTACCGCCACCGCGAACTCGATTCTGGTGGTGTCCTTTGCGCGCGACGAGCTGGCCTCGCATGGCGATCCGGTGCGCGCAGCCGTAACAGCGGGGTACGCGCGCCTGAGGCCGGTGCTGATGACGGCACTCGCGATGGTCATCGGCATGCTGCCGATGTCCATGTCCAACACGCAGAATGCGCCGCTTGGGCGTGCGGTGATCGGCGGCCTGCTCGTGGCAACGTTCGCAACATTGCTGTTCGTACCCTGCGTCTTCGCCCTAATGCACCAGAAGCGCGCGGCTCGCGGAGAACGCACGACTGGCGGAGAACGCTCACCTGTAGGAGAAGTGGCATGAAGCGGCGCAAGTTGCTGATGATCGGATTGCCGGCGGTACTCGTCGTGGCACTGCTGGCGTACGGCCTGATAAAACGTGAACGGGCGCTGACGGCTCTTACGCATGTCGCGGACGATCAGGCAGTCGTTCCGGTCCAGGTCATCAGTCCTCAAAAGGGCCCCTCCACGCGCCCGCTCATCCTGCCGGGAACGGTACGCGCCTGGTCCGAGGCGCCCATCTTCGCCCAGGTCGCAGGTTACGTACAAAGCTGGAATGAGGACTACGGAGCCATCGTGAAGGCAGGGCAACTGCTGGCGACGATCGACGCGCCGAGCCTTGATGCCCAGTACGCTGCGGCAAAGGCGAATCTCACTGTGGCACAAGCGAACTATCGACTTGCCGCGTCCACCGCGGCGCGCTGGCAGGCCCTGGCAGGAACGCCCGCCGTGTCGAAGCAGGAGGTGGAGGTCCAGACAGCCGGGGCGGCGGCGCGCAAGGCCGAGATGGAAGCTGCGGCACAAGATGTCGCGCGCTATGCGGCACTCGAGGCATTCAAGCGTGTGGTGGCGCCATTCGACGGCGTGGTCACCTCGCGCCTGACCGATGTGGGCAACTACGTGAACGCGGCCGGTGGCGATGTGTCAGCCCGCGGTAGCGCGACGGAACTCTTTACGGTCGCCGACGTGCATGAAATGCGCGTGTTCGTGTCGGTACCGCAGGACTATGCAAATCTGTTGAGTCCCAATATCACCGCGGTGCTCCACCAACCCTCGCAACCGGGAAAATCCATTGAGGCGAAGTTCCTGACGACGGCACGGGCGTTCAATGCGAACACGCGAACGGCGGAGACGGAGCTGACAGTGGAAAATCCCAACCACACCCTGTGGCCCGGTACGTACGTCGACGTGGTGTTCCAGGTGCCGACCGATCCGG
>JAQGOI010000192.1 GCA_028293685.1 Lysobacteraceae bacterium
TGTGGCCGCGCGACAGGATCAGGTCGCGAAAGCGTTCGCCATTCTCTCGCGTCAGCCCGCCATGATCCATGAACCAGTGATAGGAATCATGCTCCAGCATCTGCGTCCATAAGTAGGCGTAGTAACCCGCCGAATAGCCGTTGGCCCAGATGTGGAGAAAGTAGCTCGACCGGTAACGCGGCGGGACGTTGGTCGTGTCGAAACCCATGCCGTCGAGTTGTTGCTTTTCGAAGGCATCGACATCTTGCCGTGGCGCGCTCGCCGGCAGGCTGTGCCAATCCATGTCGAGGATCGCCGCCTCGACCGTCTCGCCCAGCGCATAGCCCTGGTTGAACTTGGCGGCCTTCTTGATCTTGTCGACCAGCGCCTGCGGCATCGGCGCGCCGGTGCGGTAATCCTTGGCGTAGTTGGCGAGCACCTTGGGATCGAGCGCCCAATGTTCGTTGAACTGCGACGGGAATTCGACCCAATCGCGCGCGGTGTTGGTGCCCGACAACGTCGGATAGACCTGATCCCCGAACAGCCCGTGCAGCGCATGGCCGAATTCGTGGAACATCGTCGTCACGTCATCGAAACTGATCAGCGCCGGGCTGCCCGCCGCGGGCTTGGTGAAGTTGGCGACGTTGTAGATCACCGGCTTCTTGCCCAGCAGCTTGGACTGGTCGACGAAATTGCTCATCCACGCGCCGCCATTCTTGTTGTCGCGCTTGAAGTAATCGGCATAGAACAGCGTAAGCGAGCTGCCATCCTTGTCGAACACTTCGAACACACGGACATCGGGCTGGTAGACAGGGATGTCCTTGCGCTCCTTGAACGTCAGGCCGTACAGCTGGTTGGCCGCGTAGAACACGCCCTTCTGCAGCACGCTGTCGAGCTCGAAGTACGGCTTGATCTGCGACTCGTCCATGTCATAGCGCGCTTTGCGCACCTGCTCGGCATAGTGCTGCCAGTCCCAGGCCTGCACCTGGAATCCGCCCTTCTGGCTGTCGATGACCGCCTGGATGTCGGCGGCTTCCGCGCGCGCGCGTGCGGTGGACGCCGGAACCAGGTCCTGCATGAACTTGATCGCCGCCTGTGGGGTCTTCGCCATCTGGTCCTGCAGCTTCCAGGCACCATAGCTGGAGAAGCCGACCAGCTTGGCCTGCTGGGCACGGATCTGCGCGATGCGTTCGATGGTCTTGCGCGTGTCGTTCGCATCGGCTTTCTCGGCGCGATCCCACGAGGCCTTGAACAAAGCCTCACGCACGCTGCGATCGTCGAGGTCCTGCAATGCGGGCTGCTGCGTGGTGTTCTGCAGCGTGATCACGTACTTGCCGTCGAGCTTGCGATCCTTGGCCGCCTGCGCTGCTGCCTGGATATCCGAATCGCTCAGGCCAGCCAGCTTGGCCTTGCTGTCCACCACCACCGCGCCGGCCTTGGTGGCCGCCAGCAGCATGTTGGTGAACTGGGTGCTGAGCGTGGATTCTTCCTTGTTCAGTGCCTTGAGCCTGGTCTTGTCGGCCTCGGACAGCCGCGCGCCGGCACGTACGAAATTCCTGTAGGTCACTTCGACCAGGCGTAGTGATTCCGGATCCAGGTTGAGCTTCGCACGCTGGTTGTAAACCGTCTCGATGCGCTTGAACAGTTTGCCGTTGAGGGTGATGGCATCGGAATGCTCGGCCAGCTTCGGCGCTTCGGTTTCCTGAACCTTCTGGAGCAGATCGCTGGTGTTGGCTCCGGTGACGCCGCCGAAGGTGTTCATGACGCGGGTGAGCGTGGCTCCGGACTTCTCGAGCGCGACGAACGTATTTTCGAATGTCGGCGCCTTCGGATTGTTGGCGATCTTCTCGACTTCAACCATGTGTTGCTGCATTCCGGCCTCGATGGCCGGCTGGTAGTCGGTTTCCTTGACGAGGTCGAAACGCGGCGCGTGGAAGGGGAGGGAGCTCTCGCTCAGCAGGGGGTTGGACGAAGCAGGCACGTTGGCGTCAGCTGGCGAAGATGATTGGGCGTAAGCGGGCGCGGCGGCAGTCAGCGCGACGGCGAGCGCCAGGGCAAGCGGGTGCTTCATCGGACGTGATCCTCATTACAGTGGATTTGACAGGAGAAACGGCAGCCTAGCGCATGCGCCGGGGCGGAGCCTATGACGAAAGGCATGGCCGCTCACGTTTCCGCAACCCGGGTTGCGTCATCGTCGGTATTCCTTTTGCAATCCGGAGCGCCCATGGACATCCAATCCGTGATGACCCCCAATCCGACCTGCTGCAGTACGGAAGCCACGCTGCGTGAAGTCGCCCGGATGATGCTGGACTGCGACTGCGGGCAGATTCCCGTCGTCGACCAGCAACGTCGGCCGCTGGGCGTGATTACCGATCGGGATATCGCGGTGCGTGCCGTCGCCCAGGGTGTCGATCCGTCGACAGCCAAGGCTGGGGATTTCATGAGTGCGCCGGCGAGCACGGTGTCGCTGAAGAGCGATCTCGATGAGGTCGTCGAGATGATGGAAAGCCAGCAGATCCGGCGCGTGGTCGTCGTCGCGGAAGATGGCACCGTCGCGGGTATCGTGGCCCAGGCCGATATCGCGTTGGCCGGACGCGGGCGTCGCACGGCCGAGGTCGTCGAGCAGGTTTCGCAGCGCGGATCGCACTGATCTGGCAGGCCTGTCCGGCGGCACGCACGGGGTTTAGACTCAGGCCTCCTGAACTGGGGGCCTGTATGAAACGTATTGCAGCATGTGGTCTGGGGCTGTTACTCGCCGCTCCCGCGATGGGCGCACAAACGACCACGTACGTTGCGCTGGTCGACGGCGGCAAGAACGCCGGCCACCAGGTGGTCACCAGGGAAGATGACGGGACGACGCATGTCGATTTCATCTTCAAGGACAACGGCCGTGGGCCGGAACTGAAGGAAACCTACGCACTGGCGCCCGACGGCACCTTCAGCCGTTACGAAGTCCACGGCACTTCGACTTTTGGCGCACCGGTCGAGGAAACCTTCAGCCGAAACGGCGACGAGGTTGAATGGCGGTCCAAGTCCGACAACGGCAAACAAGCCGTGCACGGGGTTGGCCTGTATACGCCGCTCGGCGGCTCACCCGCTGCCTTTTCCGTCGCGATTTCCGCACTCGCCCGACGGGCCGATGGCAAATTGCCGCTGATTCCCAGCGGCACGCTGACCATGCGCAAGGTGGCCGACGCCGAAGTCGCCAATGGCAGCGACAAACGCGCTGTGCAGCTGCTGGCATTGACCGGGATTGGTTTCACGCCGACCTACGTATGGGCGACGAACGACGCGACGCCGCGCCTGTTCGCATTCATCGCGCCGGGCTTCCTGCAACTGATCGAAGAAGGCTGGGAGAAGAACGGCGACGCCCTGGAGGCGCGCCAGAAACAGGCTGAATCCGCATCGCTGGTCGATCTGCAGAAGCGGCTCGTGCATCCGCTCGCAGGCTCCACGCTGATCCGGAACGTCCGCGTGTTCGATAGCGAACATGCCACCGTAGGGCCGGCCAGTGATGTCCTGGTCAGGGACGGCCGCATCGCGTCGGTCACGGCAACGGGTGCGAACAAGGTGCTTGCCGACCATGTCGTCGACGGCGGCAATCGCCTGCTGCTGCCGGGGTTGTTCGACATGCACGCGCACTTCAGTGCGTGGGACGGCGGGCTGCACATGGCGGCGGGCATCACCACCATCCGTGACATGGGCAACGACAACACGACGTTGCAGCAGCTGATCGCCGACGGCAACGCCGGACGGTTGCTGTCGCCACACATCGTGCCCGCCGGTTTCATCGAAGGCGAGAGCCCGATGTCGGCGCGCAACGGCTTCGTGATCAAGAACCTCGACGAGGCCAAGCACGCCGTCGACTGGTATCACGCGCACAACTACCCGCAGATCAAGATCTACAACTCCTTCCCCCCGGCGCTGGTCCGTCCGATTGCGGCTTACGCCCACAGCAAGGGGATGCGCGTCAGCGGCCACGTCCCGGCGTTCATGCGCGCGCAGGAGGCGGTGGAGCAGGGTTACGACGAGATCCAGCACATCAACCAGGTGTTGCTGAATTTCTATGTGGATGACAAGACCGATACGCGCACGCTGCAGCGCTTCTATCTGCCGGCCGAGAAGACCGCCGATCTTGATTTCAGCAGCAAGCCGGTGCAGGACTTCATCGCACTGCTGGTGGCGCACAAGACGGTGATCGACCCAACCTTGGCAACGTTTGAATTCCTGCATCAGCGCGACGGCGAGATGTCGCCGATCGTGGCCGATATCGCCGATCACCTGCCGCCGGACGTGCAGCGCAGCCGCCGTTCCGCGGAGATGAAGATTCCGGATGATGCCACTGCAGCCCGATACACGAAATCGTTCGACAAGATGGTCCAGTTCGTCGGGCTTGCCTACAAGGCTGGCGTGCCGATCGAAGCGGGAACCGATGAATTGCCCGGGTTCACGCTGCAGCGCGAGCTGGAACTCTATGTCCGCGCCGGCCTGACGCCCGCGCAGGTATTGCAGGTGGCTACGTGGAATGCCGCCAAATATGCGCGGGTGCTCGACGATCGCGGCTCCGTCGCCGTGGGCAAACGGGCGGACCTGGTCCTGATGGACGGCGATCCAACCACGAACATGTCGGACATCCGCAAGGTGGCCGTCGTCTTCAAGGACGGCAACGCTTACTACCCCAGCGAGATCGATACGGCCCTGGGCATCAAGCCGTTTGCCGACCCGGTCGCGATCGGGCCCGGGGTCGCGCGATGAGCACGGCCTTTGATTTCAGCGCGACCGGCATCGACGGGACACCTCAGAACCTGTCGCAATATGCCGGAAAGGTCCTGCTGATCGTCAATGTCGCATCGCGCTGCGGGTTCACCCCGCAATACGCTGGTCTTGAACAGGTGTGGCGCGATTATCGCGACCGCGGGCTGGTCGTACTCGGGTTCCCGTGCGACCAGTTCGGCCACCAGGAGCCGGGCGATGAGGCGGAGATCAGGAATTTCTGTTCGCTGACGTACGACGTCGACTTTCCGTTGTTCGCCAAGGTCGACGTCAATGGCAGCGATGCCCATCCGTTGTGGTCGTGGTTGAAGGACGAAAAGGGCGGTTTCCTCGGAATCGACGCGATCAAATGGAACTTCACCAAGTTCCTCGTTGGCCGCGATGGCCACGTGCTCAAACGCTATGCCCCCACCGACACACCACAGTCGCTGCAGGGGGACATCGAGGCGGCATTGGGATGAACAAGCCCCAGACCCAGCCCGCTGGTACCAATATCGGCATTGCCTTCAGCCCGACGCGCACGGGTCTGCGGGCCAGG
>JAQGOI010000197.1 GCA_028293685.1 Lysobacteraceae bacterium
GCGCAAGGGCGCGGTGCTGAAACTGGTGATGCCCTCGAGCGCGAAATTCCACAGCTTCCAGAAGTTGAACTTGGTCTTGCCGGCCAGCCGCGGCGCACGCTCGTATGCAATGGCCGTCTGCTGGAAACCGATCCATCCGAACAGGCCCTTCATGAAGCGATGGCGCTCACGCAACTGGCGGAGCGCCGCCAGGGCGCGCGGCGACAACAGGCGGAAATCACCGGTGTCTTCCGGGATTGGCGTACGCGAGAGATTTCCGATCAGGCGGTAAAAGCCGTGTGCCGTGAATTTCTTCAGCCATGTTTCGCCTTCGCGAACGGTCCGCGTGCCGTGAACGTCGTCGAAACCCTCCCGCCATTTGGCGACAAAGAGCGGTATCAGCTCGGGCGGATCCTGGCCGTCGGCATCGAGGATCAGTGCGGCACCTTCGCTGACGCAGTCGAGGCCCGCGGTCAGTGCGGCTTCCTTGCCGAAGTTGCGGGACAGGCGCAGCAGGCAGACGCGCCCGTCGCGGGCAGCGACGGCTTGCAGTACCTGCCAGGTACCGTCATCGCTGCCATCGTCGACATAGAGGACGCGACCGTCGACCTGGTCGCTGCGCGCGAGATCATCGAGCACGCGCGACAGCCGAGGCTGCAACAGGGGGACGGCTTCTGCCTCGTTGAAGACGGCAATGACGAGGGTCAGCTGATCGGCGGGCATGTCGCATCCTAATGGCAGACCCGCATGGCTGCGCGCATACGGCCACCTGTCGCGATCAAGGCACGCCGGCGCCAGGCCCGATATGACGCATCTGTCGCTGGATGCCGTTGCTGCGTCGCTGGACATAGGGGCCAGGGCGTCCGGCGTCGTAACGTCGCGGGCTTGGCAACACCGCCGCCAGGCGCGCGCTCTGCGCAGGCGTCAATTGGCTCGCATCCTTGCCGAAGAAGCGGCGCGAAGCAGCCTGCGCGCCGTACACGCCATCGCCGAACTCAGCAATGTTGGTGTACATCTCCAGGATGCGGTGCTTGGGCCAGAACGCCTCGATCAATACCGTGTACCAGGCCTCGATGCCCTTGCGCACCCAGCTGCGGCCACTCCACAGAAACAGGTTCTTGGCGACCTGCTGGCTGATCGTGCTCGCGCCGCGAACCTTGTGCCCGCGCGCATTACTGGCGCGCGCCTTCTCGATGGCTTTGAGGTCGAACCCGTTGTGGATCGGAAAGTTCTGGTCTTCCGCAGCAACCAGCGCGCGCGGCAGGCTGGGAGCGATCGCGTCCAGGTCGCGCCAATCGTAGGCGACGCCCCATGTCCAGTCGCCGCTTGCCCACGCCGACATCTGGCGCTCGGCCATGAACGCCGAAAATGGCGGATCGACAACCCGCAGCAGCACGACCTGAGAGACCGACACCAGCACGCCCAGAAGCGGCAGCAGCATCAACCAGCGCAACAAGCGCCGCCTGGGCGCACGCTTGTTCACCTGTACTGCTTGCATGCGCGATCATCCGTCCCCATCCACTGGCTCCCCTGCTTGACCGGCGACTTGGCCGGCAAGCTCTGTATTGCCATGCATTATCCATGCTCCCCCAGGATGTACTCGATGACCCGCCCCGAGACCCGAACAGATTCGGACAACGACAACCTGACCCGCTTTCTCCTGCAGGAAGCCGGCGTCCGTGGCGTCTGCGTCCACCTGGATGCGACGTGGCAGCAGATTCGCGACCGGGCGGAATATCCGCTGGCGATTTCTGAACTCCTCGGCGAGGCGGCGGCAGCAGCGGCGTTGTTTACCGCGCATGCCAAGGTCGATGGTCGACTGTCCGTGCAATTCCGCGGCGATGGCCCGCTGCGTACGCTCTTCACCGAGTGCACCGCGAGCGGCACCCTGCGTGGCATCGCCCAGGTCGAAGGCGGGTCGGAACTGCCGCGCGACCTGCGTGCGCTCGGTGCCAACGCCATCCTGGCGATCACGATCGAAAATCCTGGCTCCGACGGGCGCGAACCCACCCGCTACCAGGGACTTGTCGCCCTGGAATCCGACTCGTTGGCCGGTGCGTTTGAAGGGTATTTCCGCCAGTCCGAGCAGCTGCCCACACGCCTGCTGCTGGCCGTGGAAGGCGGGCGCGCAGCGGGCCTGATGCTGCAGAAGCTTCCCGGAGACGTCGGCGATGACGACGGCTGGAACCGCGCGGTCGCCTTGTTCGACACGCTGTCACCGGCCGAATTGCTGGGATGGTCGACGCAGGTGCTGCTGCTGCGGCTGTTCAACGAGGACGAGCCGCGCGTTCTTGATGTCAGGCCGCTGCGGTTTGAATGCTCGTGCTCACGCGAACGCGTCGCGAGCATGCTCCATGCGCTTGGTCCGGACGAGGCGCAGGCGGCGGCCGTGGATGGCGTTGCCAAGATCCGGTGCGAATTCTGCGGCCAGCAGTACTTCTTCGACGCCGATCAGATCGCCGATATCTTCGTCCCCGCGGCCGAGCACCGTTCGGTCGAGCTGCCGGCGCCCGAGCGTCTCCAGTGAACAGATTTTCGCCCCACCTGGATTGTTAAATAAACATAAACCCGGTAGATTGGGGCCTTGATCCACGGGAACTCGACCGGTAGCCAAAGGTCACACGCAGCCATGTCCCCCCGCCTTCTGCAATTGCCGCTCGTCCTGTTGCTTGCCCTTGGCGGCATCACGGCCGCGCCTGCGCAATCGCTGGGGAATAAGGGTGCCAGCGACCAGCAGACCGTCCTCCCCGTGTGGAACAACGCCAGTGGCAAGCTCGAAGCCCTGCTGGTCCTTGAGCCGATGGGCGGCGCCCAGGCGGGGACACGCTGGAAGTTCGGCAACAGCGCGCTCGACACCACATTTGGACTTGAAGCCGGCCACTCGCTGGGTCTGCTGTGCGATCGCAAGAACGGCCTCGGCGGAGCGCTCGGCAACCTGTCGAACAACTGCATGCTCGCCAGCCTGGGCGATGGCCTGGACGACAACGGCAGCCATCGCGCCAGCGCCAATGCCTCGATCAGCCACGGCGGCGGCAAGCTGGGCCTGTCCCTGGGCAGCGGTCACGACACGGTGCCTGCATGGCTAACCCCCGGAGCACCGGGTGAGCGGGCCAATATCAGCGACCTGACGGTCTTCGGGGAAAAGAACCTCAGCCGCCGCGGCTTCGTGTCCATCGCCGGCACCGTGGCCCGGGCGCGCCTGATCTCGCCTACCGAGGCTCCCGCACTGGCGGATCGCTGGAGCAGTAAATCCCTCACCGTGGGCGGGGGTTTCGGCGCGTTCGGAGCCAGCATCATCGGCCACGTCATCACCACCCCCGGCCAGCCCAAGTGGGAAGGGCTCGGCCTGGGTCTGACCTGGCGCACCCCCTGGAGCGGACAACTGACCGTGGGTGCCGACAACGTCATCACGCGGGGCAAGAATCCGTTTTCCACGACCGGCGACGGCGCTGACGAAGAGGGCACCGTGCCCTACGTGCGCTACGAGCAGGATCTCTAAGACCTGCGGCCCCGGCGGGTTTCAGCCCGCCTCTTAACGACACTTTAATTTTTCGCCAAGGGGGGCTACTATCGGCCCCGGCCTTGCCGGCATTGGCGTCTTTCTTGACTCCACCGGGGAGGTTCCCATGGGAAATACCCAAGAACGACTTGGAGAGAGAGATGACCTTGAAGACCACAAAGCTCCGCGACGCGATCACCTTCGCGCTCGCAGTGGGCGCAACAGCCGTAGCTGGCACGGGCGTTGCATTCGCCCAGGCCGCGACGACCACCACGACCACGACCACCACCGCCGCCCCGACTGACCAAGCCGCCAACCTCGATCGCATCGAAGTCACCGGTTCGCGCATTCGCCGCGTCGACGCTGAAAACGCCAGCCCCGTCGTCACCATCGATCGCGCCGCGATCGAGAAGACCGGCAAGCTGACCCTGGGCGACCTGATCCAGGAACTGCCGAACATGGCCGGCGCGCCGACCAATCCGCAGGTCAACAACGGCGGTGGTACCGGTGCATCGACGATCGATCTGCGTGGCTTCGGCAGCGCCCGCACGCTGACGCTGATCGATGGTCGCCGCATCCTCAACAACGACGTCAATGCGATCCCGGCAACGGCCGTTGAGCGCATTGAAATCCTGACCGTTGGCGCTTCGTCGGTGTACGGCTCTGATGCCATTTCCGGTGTCGTCAACTTCATCATGCGCAAAGATTTCCAAGGCATGGAAGCCACGCTGAACTACGGGCTTTCCAGCCGTGGCGACGGTGAGCGCCAAGGTGGATCGTTCACGTATGGCCAGACCGGCGAAAAGGGCAACATCATTGCCGGCGTGGACTACAACAAGTTCACCGCCATTTCATCTGCGGATCGCGACTTCGCCAAAGACGCCACGTACCTGTACTACGGGTCGGTGTTCACCTCGGGTTCCAGCCGCAATCCTCGTGGCCGCATCTCGGTCAGCTTGCCGACTTCCACCGCTCTTGGATGCACGACCACCAATTCCGATGGAATTCTTGTGGCGGGTGATGTCACCCGTATCCCAGGTGCAACCGGCAGCGCATTGACCGACTACCGTTGCTATCACGGCTCGGCGGACTCGTTCAATTACCAGCGCACGAACCTGATCCTGACGCCGCAGGAGCGCACCAACGGCTTCTTCCTGGCCAACTATCAGTTGACCGACGACGTAAGCGCGTACCTGCAGGTCTATCACAACAAGACCTCGTCTGGTTTCGCAATTGCGGCGTTGCCGTTCGATGCCAACTCGGACAAGGTCAGCATTTCCGCGCAGAACTACTACAACCCCTTCGGTCAGGATTTCGGTCCGAGCAATCCGAACGGCAACAACTTCCTGACCCGTTTCACCTCACTGGGCCAGC
>JAQGOI010000202.1 GCA_028293685.1 Lysobacteraceae bacterium
CGCGAATTCGGAATCCCGATCCGATATGCCGGTATCGGCGAACGCCCGGAGGACCTGCGTGAATTCGACGCCGAGGCCTTTGTCGATGCATTGTTGCCCGAATCGCTCGGCGCCAGCTGACGCAACAAGGCCATCAATCGGTGAACAGCGGCAGTCCTCCTGCCCCAAGGCGCGTGACCAGATCCGCCTGGATCGCTCTCGCGCTGCTTGTGCTGGCATTGCTGGCGGCCATCGCTTTGCGCACGGTGATGCAGCCACAGCATGCGACGCGATTGATCCTCGATCAGGTGGGTCGCGCGCTGGGCTTGCAACTGACCGCGTCGGGGACGGCTGAATACAGTCTGCGCGGAACGCCGACGCTGACGATCCGGAATGTCATTGCCCGCGAACCCGGCGCTCGCACGGCGCTGCTGCGCGCCGACCGCATCCACCTTGCGTTGCCCTGGTCGACCATCCGACAGTTGGCCAACGGGCCGTCGGATGCCGTGGTCATCATCAATCGGGTGGAACTCGATCGCCCGATTGTCGATGTGGAAGCGATGCAGCACTGGCTGGCGCACCGACCGCCGAGCAAAGCCCCACTGCCGACGCTGACCGAAGGCATGCTCATCAGCGACGGAACGATACTGGGCACCGGATGGTCGCTTAAAGGCCTAGCCGTCGACATTCCAATGCTCGCTGCGACGCAGCCTTTCAAGGCAAGCACATCCGGCCGCTATGTGAGCAGCGGCCTGCAGGTTCCGTTCGAGGTGCATGTGGCGCTATCACGGCCTGCCAACGATGCGCGGATCGGAGTTGCCGGACAGGTGACGATCGAACGCGACACATGGCGCATGCCCTCGCAGATCGTGTTGTCCGGCGATTTGCATACAAGCGGCGATTGGCGACTGCATCGCGCAAAGCTGGCGGCTGCTTCCAGTTACGACTCCGGCAAGACGCACGCCCCTTTCACGATGGGAATTGCCGGTGAGCTGCACAGCGACAACGCACGTCTGGCGCTTGATCCAGCGGGAGTCGTGGTGCACGGCAAAGGCGCCATTCCGGATCTCGTTGCACGCGGCACTGTCGCCGTGTCTTCGACACTCGATCTGCGACTGGACGGCGCGATGCCGGCATGGCCCGCCGGTTGGCCGGATCTTCCTGCGCCGGTGGGCACATCGCAGTCGCCTTTGGCTTTCGGCATCCGATACGCGGGCAAGCCTGACCTGTCCGATGCGATCGCACTGCAGCTGCACAGGGATGCGACGCAGTTCGAAGGGCGGTTGCAGCTTTCCAGGTTCAGCACGTGGATTGGCGCTGCCGCCAGCGGTTCGCCGATCCCGCCGCTCGTCGGCCGCGTGACCGCACCGCAACTGGACATCGCCGGAGCAACGCTGCAAGGCGTGACCATCGACATCGACGATGCCGACACACAGCCGGCAGCCGCGCCGTGAACATCGACACGTTTGCATCCCGTTTGCTGTCGTGGTTCGACGACAACGGTCGCCATGACCTCCCGTGGCAACGGCCGCGCTCGGCCTATCGCGTCTGGCTGTCGGAAGTCATGCTGCAGCAGACCCAGGTCACCGTCGTCCTCCCCTACTTCCAGCGGTTCGTTGCCGCACTTCCGGACCTCCAGTCACTCGCTTCGGCAACGCCGGATGAAGTCCACGCCTTGTGGTCCGGGCTGGGTTATTACGCTCGTGCCCGTAATCTGCACTCGACGGCACAGCGCTGCGTTGCGCATCATGGCGGCGAGCTGCCACGCGACCTGGATGCGCTGACGGCATTGCCGGGCATCGGTCGCAGCACGGCAGGAGCGATTCTGTCGCAAGCGTGGGGCGATCGCTTCGCCATCCTCGACGGCAATGTCAAACGCGTGCTCGCGCGCTACCACGGCGTCGACGGCTGGCCGGGATCAGCGGCCGTGCAGGACGTTTTGTGGGCGCATGCGTTGCAGCATCTCCCCGACGTACGACTCGCCGACTACACGCAGGCGCAGATGGATCTCGGTGCAACGTTGTGCACACGCCACGACCCCGCCTGCGTTCGATGCCCCCTGCAGGATGATTGCATCGCACTGGCGACAGGCCGCACCACCGACCTGCCAACACCAATGCCCGGCAAGCGCTTGCCCGAGCGCAGCACATTCGTTCTGTTGGCGCAGGATTGCGACTCACGCGTGCTCATGGAACGCAGGCCGCCGGCCGGTATCTGGTCGGGGTTGTGGTCGCTTCCCGAGGCCGAAGATGACGATGGCGCGCGCCGCTGGTTCGATCGCCACCTGCATGGTCCTTATCAGGACAGCGAAGCGCTCGCTCCCATCGCCCACGCCTTCTCGCATTACCGGTTACAGCTGCGGCCGATGCGATGGGCTGACGTGGCATCACGACCCTGCGTGCACGACAATGCGGACATGCGCTGGTTCGAACCCGAGCAGCTGGATGCGATCGGCATCCCTGCACCTATCCGCAAATTGCTCCAGGGCCGATGACATGGCACGCACTGTTTTCTGCCAGTACGAACAACGCGAAACCGAGGGTCTGGACTTTTCGCCCTGGCCCGGCGAATCCGGCACGCGAGTCTTTGCCAATATCGGAAAACCGGCCTGGGCCAAGTGGCTTTCCCACCAGACCATGCTGATCAACGAAAACCGTCTGTCACCGTTGAACCCCGAACATCGCGCCTACCTGGAGGCGGAGATGTTGAAGTTTCTTTTCGAAGGCGACGCCGAAAAACCGCAGGGCTACCAACCAGTCGATCAGTGACCGGACGCGGGTGGCTCGGCTCGCTCGCCTTCAGCCCGCCTGTCACGATCGGCCTGCCGGATCGCAGCAACATCCAGCGGCCGAATGCTGCGGATGAGGCAGGGAATGCTGACGGCTGCTGGATTGCTCACGAGGATCTTGTCGAAACCCGCTTCCACCTGCCCCATGTGATTGGTGACGCCGATTGCAACGCTGTAGTTCAGGTCCTGGCAGGGCCCATAGAGCTCCAGCAGCCAAGCCTCCTGGGGATGCGTCCACACAGCCAGGGCCTCGTCCCCCAGACCCTCCCAGCTGTCGAATTGGCCGAAGGAATGAAAACTCGCCACCGGCGGTCCGGCGTGGCTACGGTAAACGGCAAGCCGCGCATTCTCGCTCGTGGCTCCCAATGATGAGCATCCTGCGCCGGCCAGTACGAGCGTCAGTGCCATTGCGATGCAGTGGATCGGGCTGGTCGTGCGTTTCATGGGAGATACCGCAAAAACCTGATGGAATCCAATAATGCTCCCGGGCGCACGCCGCGAAACAGCATCCCAGCCACATGTTCAGCCACGATCCGGATTGCTCGACTTGCCGGTAGCCAACCGCCTCCGTATCATCGCGCCCTCACGCTGGGCGAACGCTCCAGCAGCTCTACAGCATCGGCCCTCCAGCGGCCACGCTGCGCCCGGCCGGGTAGCTCAGTTGGTAGAGCAGGGGATTGAAAATCCCCGTGTCGGCGGTTCGATTCCGTCCCCGGCCACCAAATCAGCGTCCAAAGAAGTCCAGATAAGGCCGGCATACCCCTTAAAAAGCGGGGTTTCGGCCTTTTTGTTGTCCAGCGATGTCCCAGAGGGGCTGTTGCAATCCGACGGTAGGCGGCGGTAGCTTTGACGGCAGACGGGGTCCCTGCCCTGCCTGCTACCGTCAGGAAACGGCCCCAATGCCTTTGAGCGATACGGCAATCCGAAAGGCCAAAGCGAGTGAAAAACCACTCAAGCTGACGGACGGTGGCGGCCTCTATTTGCTGCTCAATCCAAGCGGTTCGCGTTGGTGGCGTTTCGACTATCGCCGTCCAATAACCAAGCAGCGAAATACACTCAGTTTCGGTACCTACCCAGACACTGGCTTGGCGGACGCCCGCACCGCGCGCGACGCTGCTCGCAAGCTCCTCGCGATGGGAGTTGATCCAGGCGAACACCGCAAGGCAGCCAGCGTCGCTGGCAAAGACCGGGCGGCGAACAGTTTTGAAGTCGTCGCACGCGAATGGTTTGCCAAACAAAATGTCAAGTGGGCGAAAAGCCACTCCGACAAGATCCTGCTTCGGCTCGAGAACGACGTGTTCCCTTGGATCGGCAAGCGTCCGATCGCCGAGGCTACGGCGAAGGAACTCCTGGTCACACTCAACCGAATCGTCGATCGGGGTGCGGTCGAATCAGCGCATCGCGTACTGCAGAACCTTGGTCAGATCTTTCGCTATGCCGTCGCCACTGGTCGCGCCGACCGAAATCCGGCTGCTGACCTTCGCGGTGCGCTGCCCGCGGTCAAGTCCAGCCACCACGCGGCCATCATTGAACCCAAAGCCATAGGAGGGCTCCTGCGCTCCATTGACGGCTATGAAGGCGCCCTTGTCACCAAGTCGGCGCTCAAGCTCGCTCCATTGTTGTTTGTCCGCCCTGGCGAACTGCGGCAGGCGGAGTGGTCCGAGATTGACCTCGAAGCGGCACAGTGGAACCTGCCAGGCGAGAAGATGAAAACGGGCGAACCCCATCTAGTGCCGCTCGCTACCCAGGCATTGGCCGTCCTGCATGAGCTTGAGCCGCTGACCGGCCGTGGTCGTTATGTCTTCCCTAGCGCACGCAGCCCCAAGCGCCCGATGAGCAACAACGCGGTGCTTTCGGCCCTTCGCCGCATGGGCTACGAGAAAGACGAGATGAGCGGCCACGGCTTCCGCGCGATGGCACGTACGATCCTGGACGAAACGCTGCAGTACCGCCCCGACTTCATCGAGCATCAGCTCGCACACGCCGTTCGCGATCCAAACGGCCGCGCCTACAACCGTACGGCTCACCTGCCTGAGCGTCGCAAGATGATGCAGGGATGGGCCGACTACCTCGACACGCTGAAGAAGGACGACAACAAGGTCGTTCCGATCAAGCGCAAAGCATCCGGCAAAGGCCGGTAATCGCCGGCCGGCGTGTCTCGTACACACGCCGGCCGACTTCCACAACCGTTCAAGAGAGGAACGATCATGGCAACGGAAAGCGTAACAAACCCAACCCAAACCAATGGCGAGCTCGACCGCATCGACCAACTCACAGCACTGCTGTCGAAGTCCGCGGGCATCGCTGATCTCATCGGCCACACCGACGACGCGATTCCCGGGACCTTGC
>JAQGOI010000069.1 GCA_028293685.1 Lysobacteraceae bacterium
CCGACGCCACACACTTCATTGCACTGTCGCCGGGTCAAATGGACCGGCGGAACGCCGATCAGGTGGGCGGCTGCCGGGCGGCGAGGAAATGGTCGTACTCGCGGATGTAATCGGGTTCCGAAAAGTAGTCGGACGACAAGACCAGGCACACACTGCCGGCGTCGAAATTCTTTTCGGCGGCCCAGATCATGGGAGGAACGTGCAGGCCCTTCCATGGTCGATTGAGATGCAGGGTTCGTGTGTCGCGGCCGTCGTTGACCTCGACGTCGAAGCTTCCAGACAGGCAGATCAGGAACTGATGCTGTTTGCGATGCGCGTGGGCGCCGCGGTCGGAGCCGGTCGGAACGTCATACAGATAGAAGATGCGTTTAACCGAGAAAGGTACGTGGCGGCATTCCTCGACAAACGTCAGGTTGCCACGGGGGTCGGCAACCTTCGGCAGCTCGTGGATCAGGCAGGCTTCAACGCTTGGATATTGCATTCGTGCGTTTCCCAAGGATCATTCGGCTGGCCGCGTATGTCATCGGTATGGCCAGTGGAATCACAAGCAGCGGTGCGTACGCTTCGGGCAGATAAAGGATTGAGACACAGATCCAGACCAGAAGTAACCCGAGGCCGTACTGGAGCAAATACACCACGGGGTAAATCGCCAGGTTCTTCCATCGAAGCGCTTGGCGAAAAACCAAAAGGCTGTTGAGCACGAAGGCAATCAGGATGCCGCAGAGATAGCTCAGGGTATAGGCCAGGCGATAATCCATGACGAGGTTGAACAACAAGTACAGGCCATAGCCGATCAAGGTGTTGATGCCGCCTACGGCCAGGAAGCGGAAGAACTCTGGGCTAGAGCACCTCATCGATCACGGTCTCCGGTCGGCGGTTGACCTCGTCGAAAATGCGCCAGAGGTACTCGCCGATGATGCCGAGCATCACGATGATCAATCCGAGCAGGAACGTGATGAGGATGGCGAGCGTCGCGAATCCGGACACGGCGATGTTGCCGAACAAGGCCGCACATCCCACCGCTACCCCATAGGCGAAACTCGCAGTGGCAACCAGCGTCCCGAACGCCGAGATCAGCCGGATCGGTGTTACCGAAAACCCCAGCATCACGTCGAAGAACGCCTTCACCTTCTTGGTGAACGTCCAGCTGGAGCGGCCGTGCTCGCGCTTGGGACGGTGGTAGGTGACCACCGAGGGCGTGTAGCCGAGCCAGTACGCCAACAGCGGGGTGAATGCGTTCTTCGAGCAGTTCCGCATGGGTTCCAGCATGACGCTGTCCATCAGCGCGACATCGAAACCGCGTTCTGGATAGCCCGGTACAACCAGCAGTCTGAGCACGCGGTAATAAATCCACGAAAAGGCGCGGGACACCGCCGGATCGTCGCGGGACCGGCGAACGGCGATCACGAATTTGCTGCCGTCAAGCCAGCGAGGGACCATTTCGAGCAGGAGTTCCGGTGGGTCCTGCAGATCCGCGGCCAGGATGACAAACGCGTCACCACTCACGAATCTGAAACCGGTCCTCGACGCATGGACTGCTCCGAAGTTGCGCGCCAGCCGCACGACGGTTGTCTCGGTCCTCACCGCCTTGATGGCGAGCAATGCCTGTTGCGATTGATCGCCGGATCCATCGTTGACGAAGATCAGTTGCAGGCAGACGCCGTGGCGGGCCGTGAGTTCACGCTCGACGTCCTGCAACCGGTCGAACAAGAGCGGTAGCGACGCGGCGTTCCAATACACCGGCACGACCACCGAAAGCGTCTTGTTCGCTGCGTGATTCATATGACCAATTCGTAATGGTCGTGGACGACTGCCCGCGCACCAAAGCCTTCCTTCTGCTCCACGAGTCCCGCATTGAGGACTCGACCCTGCGCTTCGTTCGAGATGCCGAAATCGAAATAGTCCTTGTTCGGGTAGACATCGACAAGCAAATGGTCGAACAGGCGATCCAGCGCATGGTGCCGTCTGCCCGCGTCGTTGGCCGAGATGTACTGGACGTGCGCGACCCTGTGCGATTCGTATACCACCGTACCAGCCACGACCTCGCCGTCGCATCGCGCGACGAACAGGCGGATGGATTCCGGGAAGCGGCCGTGCAGCAGGTCCATGTCGGCGAGGGTATGCACGGGTGAAACCCCATGGCGCATCCGCATGTTGTCCTCCAGGATCATCCAGAAGCCGGCATAGTCGCTGCTTTCAAGCACCTCGACTCCCGCCTTCTGCGCCGACTTGACTCCGCGCAGGCGGCGGCCCTGGTAGGGCAATCGTTCAAATCGCGGAACCACCGAGAGCACATCCCGGCGGACCAGCCTGGCGCCGGTACGGAAAAGGGCGTACCGATCCTCCTCGGCTGGCAGCCTGTGGTAGATCCATGGGATCGTCTTGTAGTGCAGCGTGGATAGGCCATGCATGCGCATGTAGTTACACAGTGCAGTGAACATGTCGAGCACGGCGACCGAACCTGACGTCGGGCCGATGACGAGGCCGCCGTAGGTCAGCCCCTGGTGACTGTGCAAAGCGCCCGAGCACTCGTTGGCTGGCAGCAATCCGACGGTCGATCCGTCGGCGTCCCGGAACACCAGCGAATGATCGGTAAACCGATCCTGGTGGTATTCCATGTAACGGCGGTCGAGCAGGAACGTTCCATTGCGGCTTTCCGGGACGAACAGGTTCCAGCAGGCCGTCATGTCCGGACGGTAACGCTCGACGACGATCATGCCTCCTCCCGGATGGCGACCGCGAATCCTTCACGCCCGAAGTCGTTTCCATTGTAGAAGCAGTAGGTCGTGTCCCCGATCCGGACAGGCGCTGCGTACATGATCGCCCGGTCGTCATAGGCTTCTGGACCGGCGTCCAGCCCCAACCGCGCGTCCTTTCTCTCCCAGCGCACACCGTCCACGGAATGGGCGTAGCCAAGACGGTACGCGGCATGGGACTTGCGGCGCACCGAATAGAACATGTCATAGCCCGATCCGGTTCGCAGGATCCAAGGGCGACCAAACCCGTGTTCGTCCTCGTCGCTGACATCGATCACCGGAGCCCCTTCAGAGCCCCACGCCAGGCCGTCGGCGGACTCGAGATATTTGATGCTGTATCGAGGCAGGTCTTTTCCGTCGACGCGCGTCCAGCCACTGCCGGCGATGTACCACATGCGGAAACGGTCGGACTCACGCACGACAAAGGGGCCGCAGCGGAACAGCAACTCCTTGTCGGAGCGTTCAAGGATTGGAGCCCGGCTATGGCGACGGAAGCTTTCGCCACCGTCTTCGCTGATCGCCACGCCGGAAAGCATCCGGTAGCGGATCTTGGTTCCCAACTCGTAGCCGACGTAGTACATCAACACGTGCCGGTCATCCAGCGACACGACGGATGTCGGCGTGACGCCGTTCTCGTCGAAGGAACCGGGCGATCCGACGTCGAACAGGGGCATCGTCGAAACGGCCACGACCTTCAGGGTCCTCCGGTCGAGATCGACATAACCGGGTCGCCCCACTCCCTTGCCGTCCAGGAACGTCACATACGTCCGGATCAGGCCCAGGTCGGGCCGATCGACCGGCGTTGGCACCATCGCGTGCGACGACCGCCAACCGCCGTCAGAAATCGCCGGGGCGACGATGCCAAGCTTTCGCCATCTCACGTCGGATCTTCCAGCCCGAACCGCTTGCGCACGCCGGGTGAAGCGGTTGCCAGGTTTCCTTTCACCAGGGTATCGGGCGGTACGTCGCGGGCGATCAGCGCCCCCGCGCCGATCAGGCAGTCATCGCCGACCTCGAGATTGTTGCCGAATGTCGCGTTGACACCGATGAAGCAGTTCGCACCGACCGTGCAGAAGCCGGACAGGACCACGTGCGATGAAATGAAGCAATTATCCTTGATGGTCGAATGGTGTCCGATGTGGTTGCCGCTCCAGAGCACCACATTTGATCCGATACGGGCGAATGGCTGGACGGTGTTGTCCTCGAAGATGAAGCAGTGTTCGCCCAGCACGACGTTCGGCCATACGAAGGCGCGCGAACTCACGTAGGAAGCCGGGCGATAGCCTTTCGCCTTTGCGCATTCGAAAAGACGGGTCCGCAGTCGATTCATCTGCGTGTAGACAAGCGCGGCGTAGAAGTCATGCACAGCCGGATCATAGAGATCCGGCAGGTCCTCGAAGCAGACAACCGGCACGCCGAACAACTGCGTCTTCGTCAGGAATTCGCGCTCCACGGCGAACGCAACCACCCGATACGGCGAATCGTGCGTGAAATATTCATAGGCGACTTCGGCGAAGGCGCTGTCGCCGACG
The DNA here is from genome assembly GCA_028293685.1 of Lysobacteraceae bacterium. Lineage (GTDB taxonomy): Bacteria > Pseudomonadota > Gammaproteobacteria > Xanthomonadales > Xanthomonadaceae > Cognatiluteimonas. Next base: position 4,289 of record JAQGOI010000069.1, read on the forward strand.
ATGATCAGGTTGCGGTCCTTCATGGATTGCCCCTAGGGCCGGATGATCAGTATGTCCTCGCGCCGGTTCGCGAGCGGCAGTTTCGCAGGTTGCGGCAATACGTACCCGTGGAACCCCGCAAGGCGTGCACGCATGAGGATCGCCATGACCACCGAGTCATCGATCTGGCCCGGCACGATGCGGTGATTGTCGACCTCTGGCTTTTCGTCGCTGCCGGTGA
>JAQGOI010000071.1 GCA_028293685.1 Lysobacteraceae bacterium
GACTCACCGTTTGGTCGCGGCTAAAGCCGCTCCTACAAGGAAATGTCAATCGAGCCGCTTGCGGAACCGCAGGATCGCCGCCGTCATCATCACGGCCGTGAACGCGAGCAACGCAAGCACATCGGGCCACAGCGACAGCAGATCGGCGCCGCGCAGCATGACGCCGCGGATGATGCGCAGGAAATGCGTCAGCGGCAGGATCTCGGCCAGCCACTGGATCACGGTCGGCATCCCAGCGAACGGAAACATGAATCCCGACAGCAGGATCGATGGCAGGAACACGAAGAACGTCATCTGCATCGCCTGGAACTGCGATTGCGCCTTCGTGGAAATCAGCAGGCCCAGCGTGAGGTTGGCGAGGATCAGCAGGATCGCAGCGACGTAGACGTCGACCAGGCTGCCACGAACCGGTACCTGGAACAGCCAGACCCCCAACGCCAGCACCACCGTCGTCTGCAGCAACCCGATCGCCGCATAGGGCAGCACCTTGCCGATCATCAGCTCGCTGCGGCTCAGCGGCGTCGCGATCAGCAACTCCATGTTGCCGCGCTCGCGCTCGCGAACGATCGCCACACCGGTGAACAACACCATGGTCATCGTCAGGATCACGCCGATGAGACCCGGCACGATGTTGACGGCAGAGCGTCGCTCGGGGTTGTAGAACGCGACAACGCTGATCTGGCGCGGCGTCGACTGATCCGGACCGAGCCGCCGCTGCGCATCGGCGTTGGCCATTGTCGCGGCCGAGCTGTCCAGTGGCATCTGCGCCAGCTGCGCCGCCGCGCTCTGCACGACGGTGTCGCTGCCATCCACCAGCACCTGCACGGCTTCACGTCCGTCGATGCGACGGCGCTCGAAGTCGGATGGAATGGCGACGCCGATGCTGATCGAGCCATGCTGCAACAGCGTCATCAGTTCCTGCGGCGTGTGCGCGATGGCAACCGGCTTGATCACGCCCGTCGCCACCATGTCCATCACCAACGCGCGTGAACCCGAGGTTCCGGCTTCATCGACGACAGCCGCCGGAAGGCCGCGCAGGTTGAGATTGATCGCAAATCCGAACAGCACCAACTGCATGACCGGAATGCCGAGGATCATGGCCAGCGTGACGCGGTCGCGTCGAAGCTGCCGCAACTCCTTCACCACGATGGCCATCAGCCGGCGGGTGTTCACGCGGCACGCTCGCGCCGGTGCAGGTCGGTTTCGCCGGGCTTGCGGGTGACCGCGACGAAGACGTCCTCCAGGTCGGGTGTTGCCGCCTCGACCCGCGCCTGCATGCCTGCCCTGGCCAACGCTTCACGGATGTCACCCGCAATATCCCCGCTCCCAGCCGCCAGCACGCGCAGAGCATTGCCGATCTGCGCCACGCTCAACACACCCGGCAGCGCCTGCACCAGCTGATGCACCTGTCGCGGCTGCGCGGCGTGGACGACGGCCGTGCGGCCCGCGATCGAGGCAGCCAGATCGCCCGGCGTTCCATCGGCAACCAGCACCCCGTGGTCGAGAATCGCCAGCCGATGGCAGCGCTCGGCTTCGTCCATCAGGTGCGTCGACACCAGGATCGTGGTGCCGGCATCGATCAGCTCGAAGAGGTTGTCCCAGAAGTCGCGCCGCGACTCGGGATCCACCGCGCTTGTCGGCTCGTCCAGGAACAGCAGTTCGGGTTCGTGGATCACCGCGCCAGCCAGCGCGAGGCGTTGCTTCTGGCCGCCGCTCAACGTGCCCGCAAGTTGTTTTTCCATGCCTTCGAACCGGTATTGCACGACCAGCACGTCGACGCGCTTTGCGGCGACGGCGCGCGGAACGTCCTGCACCGCAGCCAGGAATTCCAGGTTCTCGCGCACCGTCAGGTCCTCGAACAATGAGAACCGCTGCGTCATGTAGCCGATGCGTCGACGCAGCGCGTCGGCCTGCCGCGGAATCTGCAGGCCGAGCACTTCGATGTCGCCCGCGGTAGGCGTCAGCAACCCGCACAACATGCGGATCGTCGTGGACTTGCCCGAGCCGTTGGGCCCCAGGAATCCGTAGACGCGGGCCTTGGGAATGCACAGGTCGATGTCGTCGACTGCAACGAGATCGCCGAATCGTTTGCTCAGTCCCGTGGTCCGGATGGCCAGGTCCAAGGTCGACGCGCCGGGGACGCTCAGCGCGGCCATTGCACCTTGACCGGAAGACCTGCGGGCAGTTCCGAAGCGTCGCGCCCGAGCTGCACTTCGGCCAGATAGCTCAGCCGCGCGGCGTCCTTGCCGACCAGTGCGTAATAAGGCGTAAAACCAGGCTCGCTGCGCAGGCTGCGGATGCGGCCAGCGAAGGCCTTTTCGCGTCCGGCCACCTGCACCTGCACGCGGTCACCGACATGCACGTTGGCGCGCTGCTGCTCGGGAACGTAGATGCGCGCATACGGCGCACTGCCGACGAGCAGCACCGCCAGTGGCGCGCCGACGGGCGCCTGGTCGCCAAGCTTGTAGGGGATGCTGTCGACGACGCCGTCGCGTGGCGCGGTGATGTCGAGTTTGTCCAGCGTGATCGCCTGCGCCGCGGCCTGCGCCTGCGACGCCTGCAGTGCGGCTATGCCCTGCCCCAGTTGCTCGCTGCGCGTGCCGTGTTCCAGTTCGGCGAGCGCGGCCTGCGTTGCCTTGACCTGCGCATCGGCATTGCCCGCCGCCGCGCGTGCGCGGTCGACGTCGGCGGCGGCCACGAGTTGCCGGCGTCCCAGCGGCTGCAGTCGCGCGAAGTACGCTTGCGCATCGCGTGCCTGCGCCTGTGCCGCCATGAGTTGCGCGCGCGCCTGCGCAATCGCTTCGGTACGTGGGCCGGCCTGCAGTTCGGCCAGCGCCTCGCGTTGCTGCTGGACCTGCGCCTGCGCGGCTTGCGTCGTGGCCAGGGTCCGCGCGACCTCCAGGCGCAGCAACGATTGCCCGGCATGGACCCGTTCGCCTTCGTGGACCTGCACTGAGGCAACCCGCTCCGCCGCCGGCGCCGGCAGTGTCACGCGATCGTATTCCAGCGTACCCAGTGCCTGTGTCGGCGGTGCGCTGCAGGCGGTCAGAACGAACGCTGCTGCCAGCGCCAACAGGCACCGGCGCATGGCAACTCTTTCATGCCTGTCGGCCATTGTCGGTTCCTCGCTCACGGAAGTCCCAGCCCTCGATCGAGCAGGGCGATCGTGTGTTCGCGCATCGCATCGGCATCGATGTCCTCGGCCTGGAACATCTGCCGCCAGATCGGCGCACCGGCGGCGGGAAACAACGTCAGCCCGACAAGCGATACCACCAGCAGCCGTGGATCGAGCTGCGGGTTCAGTTCACCCGCGCCCTGCGCCGCGGCGAAACGCGTCGCCAGTACCTGCGGGATGGCAGGGGCGACGCGGTCCATCAGCAGGGAGCGCAAGGCGCCGCCCTCGCATAGCACCTCGCGCACCCACAACGCCGGCAACCATGGATACCTGGAAATCGCATCGCCCATTCCGCTCACGAATCCAGCGACCAGGCTCGCGACGTTGCCATCGGCGCGCAGCAGTGGTGCACGCACGGTTTCGAACGCTGCCATCACGCGTTCCTGCACGACTGCATCCTGTAGTTGCAGCTTGTCGCCGAAGTAGTAATGCACCAGCGCCGGATTGACGCCGGCTTCCGAGGCGATGCTGCGCAGCGATGTCGCCGCGATGCCCTTGCGCGAGTAACAAGCCAGGGCGGCATCCAACAGCCGCTCGCGCTGGTCCGGGCCATCGCCGGGGGGTCGCCCCGCACGGCGGGCCTTGGGTATTCGCTTCCGGGTCGCAGCAGCCATGCCTCTATTTAATTATATGTTTAATTAAATGACAAGCCGCCCGCCTGCTTCGCGTGCTTTTGCGAAAACACGGAGGCCGGAGCAAGCTTGGAGGCCGCCGCGCAGCGCCCTGACGACAGGTCCCGATGCCCTCCAGAACCCGTCCCGCCCATCCCAGCTCGGATTTTGTCCTCGATCCGCCCGACGCCGAACGCCTGGCCAACCTCAGCGGCCCCTTCGATGCGCACCTTCGCCTGATCGAACTACGAATGGGCGTGGAGATCGCCAATCGCGGCAACATTTTTCGCGTCAGCGGCGAGCCCGTCGCGGTCGGCAAGGTCGAAAGACTGCTCCGCCAGCTGTGGCAGGACACCGTCGACGAAACACTGACCCCGCCGGGTATCCACCTGCGCCTGGCCGAAGCCGATGCGGCATCGGCCCTTGACGTCGACGTCGAGCCGCAGGACGTCGCCATCAAGGTCAAGCGCGGCACGGTCCGGGGTCGCGGCGCCAACCAGGCGAAATACCTGCATGCGATCGCCACCCACGACATCAACTTCGGCGTCGGTCCTGCGGGCACGGGCAAGACGTTCCTCGCGGTGGCGATGGCCGTCGAGGCGTTGAACGAATCGCGCGTGCAGCGCCTGATCCTCGTTCGACCCGCCGTCGAAGCCGGCGAGAAGCTCGGGTTCCTGCCCGGCGACCTCAGCCAGAAGGTCGACCCATACCTGCGGCCGCTGTACGACGCGCTCTACGAGATGTTCGGCGTTGAAAAAGTCATCAAGCTGCTGGAAAAGAACGTCATCGAGATCGCGCCGCTGGCCTACATGCGCGGGCGCACGCTCAACGATGCCTTCGTGATCCTCGACGAGGCGCAGAACACCTCCATCGAGCAGATGAAGATGTTCCTGACGCGCATCGGTTTTGGTTCCACCGCCGTCGTCACCGGCGACATGACCCAGATCGACCTGCCGAAACACCAGAAATCAGGCCTCAAGGACGCCGTCGAGGTACTGCGTGGCGTCGACGGAATCAGCTTCACGTTCTTCGAATCACGCGATGTCGTCCGCCACGCGCTGGTGGCACGCATCGTCAATGCCTACGAAGCGCGCGACGCTCACGATGCCGAAACAGGTCCGGCGTAGCATGCCGATGCAACGGCGTTGTCGTCCGGAAGGAACCTGATGGACCAGGCACCATGACCAAGGGTCCCGTGCGTCTCGATGTTTCGGTCGGCTATGCCGTGCCCCGTGCCGGCCTGCCGTCACCGGTGAGCTTCCGCAAGTGGATCGCGTCGGCGCTGGAAGGCAGGATCCGCGAGGCCGATCTGGCGGTGCGCATGGTCGGAGCCCGCGAAGGACGAGCGCTCAACCGGCATTACCGCGGCATGGACCATGCGACCAACGTCCTGAGCTTTCCGGCCGAAACCGGCGGGATCAAGCTGCCGAAGGGCGTGACGATGCCGCTGCTCGGCGACTTGGTGCTGTGCGTACCGGTGATCGCCCGCGAAGCGCGCGAACAGAAAAAACCCCTGCTCGCCCACTACGCCCACCTCACTGTCCACGGCACCCTGCACCTGCTGGGGTGGGACCACGATGACGATCGCGACGCCGAATGCATGGAGCAGCTGGAGCGGAGCATCCTGGCGGGGCTTGGCGTCGAGGATCCGTACGTCGAGCGCTGACAAAGGTGACGATTCGGATATGACGGGCCGCCAGACCCGCGATTCATCACGCGAAGGCCTCGCGCGCTAGACTTCCCCGGCCTGCCAGAAGGCGCCTGCGCGAACCAGCATGTCCGAGGACGACAGTAGCAACCCCCCTCCCGAACGCCCGTCGGAACGCCGTTCGTGGCTCGACCGTATCGGCTCGATGCTGTCCGGCGAACCGTCCACCCGGGAAGACCTCGTCGAATTGCTGCGGGATGCACAGGGCGATGGCCTGATCGCTGCCGATACCCTGCGGATGATGGAAGGCGCCATCGCCGTCTCCGACCTCACCGTCGGTGACGTGATGATTCCACGCGCCCAGATGGTCGCGTTGTGCGCCGACGAGCGTTTCGTCGCCCTGATGAAACAGGTCGTGGAGTCGGGGCATTCGCGCTTCCCGGTCCATGGCGAGGACCGCGACGAGATCCTCGGCATCCTGCTGGCCAAGGACCTTCTGCGGGGCGTCGTAGCGGACAACGGCCCGGGCACGGTCCGCGAGCTGCTGCGCCCGGCTGTGCTGATTCCTGAATCGAAAAAACTCAACGTCCTGTTGCGCGAATTCCGGCAGTCGCGCAACCACATGGCGATCGTGATCGACGAATACGGTGGCGTCGCCGGACTGGTCACGATCGAGGACGTGCTCGAACAGATCGTCGGCGAGATCGACGACGAACACGACGAGGCA
>JAQGOI010000362.1 GCA_028293685.1 Lysobacteraceae bacterium
GTGTCGTCGTGGTGCTGTCGTCCGATGACAGCTTGTGGCCGGGCTGGTCGGATGTCGGTGGCAAGCCAGTGGTCATCTGTCGTGGCGGAGAGACGCGAGCCGAATCGGTGCTGGCCGGCCTGGAGGCGCTGCCGGAGAGCGTGCGCGCCGATGACTTCGTGCTGGTCCATGACGCCGCCCGTCCGAATCTCGCGCTGGATGATCTGGACCAGTTGCTCGAACGCGGCCGCAACGATCCAGTGGGCGCGGTGCTCGCCGCACCGGTGCGCGACACGTTGAAGCGTGCCGGCAGCGACGGCGGGATCGACCGCACCGAACCGCGCGAACAACTGTGGCGCGCACTGACGCCGCAATTGTTCCGCCGCCTGCAATTGACACGGGGCCTGGAAGCTGCGCGCGACGCCGGTGAGGCAATCACCGATGAGTCGATGGCGATGGAACGCCAGGGCCTGCGCCCGCTGCTGGTGGAAGGCCGGGACGACAATTTCAAGATCACCACCGGCGCCGACTTCGCCCGTTTTGCCTACATCGTGGCGCAACGATGACCGACGTCCGCATCGGGCATGGATTCGACGTCCATGCTTTTGGCGATGGCGATCACATCATGCTCGGTGGTGTTCGCATCGAGTTCGGGCGCGGTGTCCTCGCCCATAGCGATGGCGATGTCGTCATCCACGCGTTGTGCGATGCACTGCTGGGCGCGCTGGCGCTCGGCGACATCGGCCGCCATTTTCCGCCGTCCGATCCGCAATGGAAAAACGCGGACAGCCGCGCATTCCTGCGGCATTGCAACGGCCTGTTGCGGGCTCGCGGCTGGAAGCTTGGCAATGCAGATATCACCGTGGTCTGCGAGCAGCCACGGATCGGGCCGCATGTCGACACCATGCGTGCCGCGCTCGCGTCGGCGCTTGATGTCGCCACCGATGTGATCAGCGTCAAGGCGACGACGACCGAGCGGCTGGGATTCACTGGGCGCGGTGAGGGCATCGCGGCCCATGCCGTGTGCCTGGTCGTGCGCGAATGAGCAGCGCTCCGCCGCGTGCGCACGGCGATGCCGTGTTGTCGGCGCGGATGCGAGCTTCTCCGGACGATTTCCGGGTCGAGGAAGTCGACTCGTTCCCTGCAACCGGCAGCGGCGAACACCTGCTGCTCACCATCGAGAAACGCCAGGCCAACACCGCGCACGTTGCTGCGAAGCTCGCGCAGTGGGCCGGTATCCCGGCGATGGGGGTGAGCTACGCGGGGCTGAAGGATCGGCACGCGGTCACACGCCAGCGCTTCAGCGTGCATCTTCCCAAGCGTGTCGCGCCCGACCTTGCCTTGCTTGAATCGCCTGAAATCCGGATTGTCCAAAGCGAGTGGCATTCCAGGAAGCTTCCGCGCGGCGCGCTTGCCGGCAACCGGTTCGAGATCATGCTGCGGGATGTCGAAGGCGACGCGGATCAGGTCGAGATGCGGCTTCGGACGATCCGCGAACACGGCGTTCCCAACTATTTCGGCGAGCAACGGTTTGGTCGCTTCGGTGACAACGTCGCCAACGCGCTGAAGATGTTCGCTGGTCGACGGGTGGGTCGCGACCAGCGCACGTTGCTGCTGTCGGCCGCGCGTTCGGAGCTGTTCAACCGCGTGTTGTCCGCGCGGGTGTCGGCGGGCAACTGGAATCGCGGGTTGCCTGGCGAAGTCTGGATGCTCGACGGCAGTCGCAGCGTCTTCGGCCCCGAAGCCTGGAGCGAGGAGCTGGCGGCACGCCTGGCGTCATTCGACATCCATCCGACGGCCCCGCTCTGGGGGCGCGGGAGCCTGCGCACCTGCGACGATGCGCTGGCGCTCGAAGCGTCGGTCCTGGGCGAGCCTGCTGCGTTGGAGTTGTGCGCCGGGCTGGAGGCCGCCGGCCTGACCCAGGAACGGCGGGCCACGCGCATGTGGGTTCCGGACCTGCAGTGGCAGCTCGACGGCAGCAGCCTCAGGCTGTCGTTTTCGCTGCCTCCCGGCGCGTACGCGACCACGCTTCTGGCCGAGTTGGGGGCGGTATCCGACCGTCTGTCGGAAAGCGTCGATCGGCACTAGCCCAACCAATACGCCGGCGTATAAGCGTTTTATGACAGTCGAATGCGACTGTCTGGAACAGCTTTAAGAAGGAGAGCGTGATGAAACTGTCGATCGTCATGGGCCTGGTGGCCCTTTCAGTGATCGCGATGGGTGGTTGCTCGACGATGCAGGACAAGTCGGCGACGGTGAGGGGATACGACGTCGATGACGCGGCTTACGTCGATCGCGTCGACAACCTGGCAAGAGCGCGGGGCGTAGCCGTGCACTGGGTCAATCCTCCACAGAGACATGTCGCGGGCGGCATCTGATCGTCGCTCGCAACACCGGTCACCGTCGTTGCGCCAGCAACACCAGCACAGCGCCGTGCCCGCCTTGCGCGGGCGGCGCAGAGTGAAAGGCCAGCACGTCCGCGCGTTGGCGCAGTAAGCGGTCGACCAGGTTTTTCATGACGGGTACGCCGCTTTCCGAGTGCAGGCCCTTGCCGTGGACGATGCGGACACAGCCCAGTCCAGCCTGCCTGGATTGAGTCATGAACCCACGTAACAGGGCTTCGGCCTGCGACGCATCGCAATGATGCAGATCCAGTTCGTCCTGCGCGGCGTACTGTCCGCGACGCAGGCGCTGCAGCACCCGCGGCGGAAGATGATCCCGACGAAACGACAGGCCGTCGCCTGACTCCAGGGCATCGGCAGTCAACGCCTGTCGAAACGTGTGCAGCGCTTCGATGTCGTCGCGCCGGGCCATCCGCGGCAATGCGCGTGGCTTCGGCTTTTCGGGCGGCATGCTCCTGGCGGGCAGTTCGCGCACGGGTCCGATGGCCGAACGAAACAACGCGGCATCGTCCCCATCGATTGCCTGGTCGGTTTCCGGCGGCGGCTTGCGGCTCGCGGTCATGAGCCAAGCCTAGCGTGCCGGATGCCATGCGCGAAGGCCCGGCGCAGCCATCCGCTATCATGGGCTGCCATCGCTTTGGACACTGCAAGCCTTCATGCGCGTACTGGTCAGCAACGATGACGGCGTGGACGCGCCCGGCATCCGCATTCTCGCCGATGGCTTGCGCAAGGCCGGGCACAAGGTGCTGATCGTCGCCCCCGACCGTGATCGCTCGGGCGCCAGCAATTCGCTCACACTCGACATGCCGGTGCGCGTGATCCAGCACGACGCCGAAACATGGCGCGTCTATGGCACGCCAACGGACTGCGTGCATGTCGCCATCACGGGGATGCTCGATGTCGAACCCGACCTGGTGGTTTCGGGCATCAACAACACGGCCAACCTGGGTGACGACGTCATCTATTCAGGTACCGTCGCCGCCGCCATGGAAGGACGCTTCCTCGGCTTGCCGGCGCTCGCGTTGTCGCTGGCCAGCAGCGACCACCAGGGGCGCCACTACGAAACGGCTGCACGCGCCGCCGTGGAAATCATCGCGCGGCTGGCCGTCGACCCACTGCCCGCCGATACCATCCTCAACGTCAATGTCCCCGATGTTGCGTGGGAAGACATCAAGGGTTTCGAAGTCACGCGCCTTGGCAACCGTCATCGTGCCGAACCGTGCGTCGCCCAGGCAGATCCGCGCGGTCGCACCTGGTGGTGGATCGGAGCGGCGGGCGCCGCGCAGGACGCCGGGCCCGGAACGGACTTCAATGCCTTGCGGGCCGGCCAGATTTCGATCACTCCGATCCATGTCGACCTGACGCGCTTCCAGGCGCTCGAACAGGTCGCCAGTTGGGTCGGCGGCCTCGCCGCGTCGCTGGAAATCCCCCAATGACGGCTCGCATGCGATTGCAGCCCGAGGCCATCGGGCTGGGCATGACATCGCAACGCGTTCGCGATCGGCTGATCGACCGGCTGCGCACGGGCGGCATCGTCGATGAGCGCGTGCTCAACGCCATCCGCACCGTGCCCCGTCACCTGTTTGTCGACGAGGCACTGGCCACGCGAGCGTACGAGGACACGGCGTTGCCGATCGGTCATGGCCAGACGATTTCGCAACCCTGGGTCGTGGCGAAGATGACCGAGGCGCTGTTCCAAGGCGAGCAACCGATGCCATCGCCTCCGCACAAGGTGCTGGAAGTGGGTACAGGGTCCGGATACCAGGGCGCGATCCTGGCGGCGCTGGGCATGGAGGTCTACACCGTCGAACGCATCGGGGAGTTGCTGCGCACGGCGCGCAAGCGTTTTCGCACGCTGGGCTTCAACGTCCGCAGCAAGCATGACGATGGTCGTATCGGCTGGCCGGAACACGCGCCGTTCGACGCCATCCTCGTGACGGCCGCTGCACCGGCGCTGGTCGACGCCTTGAGTTCGCAGCTTGCTTGCGGCGGAGTGCTGGTGGCGCCGGTGGGCGGCAGTACGGCGCAGTCCCTGATGCGGCTGCACAAGGACGCTGCCGGCGTCATCACGCAGACGACGCTGGCGCCAGTAGTCTTCGTGCCGCTGTTGTCGGGCATGATCGATCGATGAAAGCAAACACATCCGCCAGGGCGTGCGCATGAAATTGTTCGGCCCGATGTACGAGCGCGCGCTGATCTGGGCCCGCAACCCGCGCGCGCCGTTGATGCTGTTCCTGCTCAGCTTCGGCGAGGCCGTCATCATTCCCCTGCCACCGGAAGTGATGCTGGCTCCGATGAGCCTGTCGCAGCCAAAGCGCAGCTTCTGGTTTGCCGGATACAGCCTCGTCGGATCGTTGCTCGGGGCCATCGTCGGATACGCGCTCGGCCATTACGCATTTGCGCTGGTCAAGCCGGCGCTCGAATCGCTGGGCTGGATGGACCGCATCGATGCACAGGTCGGTTATCTGCGTGACATCGCCGCGCAGTCTCCCTGGAAAACATTCTGGGTTCTGGTGCTGGCGGGATTCACACCGATCCCGCTGAAATTCTTCACGTGGGCCTCGGGCATCGTCGGCATTCCACTCATTCCGTTCCTGGCGAGCATGGCGGTGGGGCGTGGCAAACGCGTGTTCCTGGTCGCCGCCGCCATCCGCATCGGGGGCGAACGTGCCGAGGCGGCACTCCGGCGCTATATCGAACCCGTCGGCTGGGGAGTGATGGCGGTACTGGCGGCCGTTATCGGCTATCTGATCTGGAAGTCGCACGCGACATGACGGCTGCGAATACGCATGGCCGAATCTGCGGGCGCCTGGCAGCGATAGCCGTCGCGGTGCTGATGGCAGGCTGCGCGAGCACCCAGGTGGTGCGTGGTCCCTATGGCCGCCCGGCCGTCGCGGGGCCTGTGCGCGTTTCCGCACCAAAATACGGTGCGACGGCCAGCGTGCATCAGGGCGACACCCTGTACCGCATCGCGACCGACAACGGCATCAGCGCGCTCGACCTGGCCATGTGGAATTCCGTGCCGCCGCCGTACACGATCCACCCCGGTCAGCGTCTGCGCCTGTATCCCTCGGCGCCTTCGAGGCAATCGCGTCCCGCGGTCATGGGCAGCACACCAGGTCCTGCGCCGACGCACGGGCAACGCTCCGTCGTCATCCAGCCGCCAGCGGTTGTGTCGCCAGTCGAGCAGGCGCCAGCCGCCAGCGGTTTGCGGTGGGTGTGGCCGGCTGACGGTACGTTGGCTGGCCGTTTTGTTGCGGGCGAACCTACGCAGCAAGGCATCGATGTTTCCGGGCAGGCTGGCCAACCCGTGCGCGCGGCCGCCGACGGCGTTGTCGTCTACTCCGGCTCGGGGCTGGTCGGATATGGCGAACTGGTGATCGTCAAGCACAACGACAGCTGGCTGTCGGCGTACGGCCACAATCGCGCACGACTGGTCAACGAAGGCCAGCGCGTGACCGCCGGACAACAGATCGCCGAAATGGGGCACAGCGGCGCGTCGCGCGATGAGCTCCATTTCGAGATCCGCTTCAACGGCAAACCGGTCGATCCGCTGCAGTATCTGCCGCGCCACGATTAGCGCCACGTCGCGGCAGATTTCAACGCGTCGAGCGATTACCCGATGACGAAACCCGCCACCACGCGCCGACCTTCCCCGGCGAGCACACTGTAAGTGCGCGCGGCAGCGGCGTTGGTCATGACTTCGATCCCCAGGTGCCGGCTCAGGCAGGCCGCCATGACCGCGGGCGACGGAAATACCTGCGTCGTTCCCGTGCCAAGCAGCACCAGCTCGGGCTCCAGTGCCAGCAGCGGCTCCAGATGCGACGGCAGCATCCGGGCGGCATCGGTCACCGGCCAATTCTCCACCAGCGTGTCCGGGGCAATGACAAAGCTGTCTCGGATGATCCGGTCGTTGACCAGGGCGTGGTCGCCTTCGGCGCCGCGCAAGTACCAGGTGTAGTCGGGCCGCTCGAGATTGAGTTGCATACGGGAATGCTAGCGCGGCGTTGAGAACGTTGTGTCGGCGTTCCGGCCCCAGGCCCGCAATCTGCCGTCAAGCGCGCGGCAGCACGATCTGCCGCCGTTCCACGCTCGGGCGATAGAGGATGGCGACGTGGCCGATGCGTTGCACCAGCGCGGCATCCGTGCGCCTGGCCAGTTCCATGGCGAGCGCTTCGCGCGCCTCGCGGTCGTCGGAAGCAATCTTCACCTTGATGAGCTCATGGTGCTCAAGGGCGCCTGCGACTTCGTCGACGAGCGTCTGGCTGACACCCTTGCCGCCGACTTGCAGGATCGCCTTGAGCCCGTGCGCCTGACCGCGAAGGAAACGGGTCTGGGCGTTGGTCAGGGCGATAGTCATGTAGTGCAGGCGAAGTGAATTCGAGGGCGCAGGGTATCATGACCACCCGCACCGCCCGCCGCAGCATGGCCACCCGAAGCAAGTCGAGCCAACGTTGGCTCAAGGAACATTTCTCCGATCCCTACGTGAAAAAGGCGCAGGCGGAGGGATTGCGTTCGCGGGCGGCATACAAGCTGGAGGAACTGGTGGAACGCGACCGGCTGCTGAAGCCGGGAATGGTGGTCGTCGACCTGGGGGCCGCACCCGGTGGCTGGTCGCAATGGCTGCGGCAGGCGTTGCTGGCGCTGTATCCGGCGAATCCGGGCCGGATCGTCGCATTGGACATCCTGGAGATGCCCACGCTGGCCGGCGTGGAGTTCCTTCATGGGGATTTCAGGGAGGATGCCGTCTTATCCGCACTTGAAGGGGCGCTCGGGAGCCAGCAGGTCGACCTTGTACTGTCGGACATGGCCCCCAATAAAAGCGGTATGGATGCCGTCGACCAACCGCGGATGATGCATCTGGCTGAACTGGCGATGGAGTTCGCCGACCGGCACCTTCGGATCGACGGAACCCTGCTGATCAAGCTGTTCCAGGGTGTGGGATTTGACGACTACGTCCGGGAGCTGCGACGGCACTATGCCAAAGTGGCGATCCGCAAACCCGACGCGTCGCGCAAGCGCTCACCGGAAGTCTATGCACTCGCGCTGGGCAAGCTGTCTGCTCCAAAGCTGTCCGCTCCAAAGCTGTCCCACCCGAAGTCACCTGCAGGACCCTGAAGTAAATGAATGATCTGGCCAAGAATCTGATGCTGTGGGTGGTCGTCGCCGTCGTGCTGATGGTGGTGTTCCAGAGCTTCAGCCCCAAGGCAGCAGGCAGCGACGCGCTGACCTACGACCAGTTCGTGCACGAAGTGAAAGACAGCCGCGTGGCCAAGGTCAACATTGCCGACGACCGGACCACCATTGCCGGCGAACGCAAGGACGGCACGAAGTTCACCACGTACGCGCCGAGCGACAAGGACCTGGTCAACGATCTGCTCAACCATGACGTCACCACCGTGCAGACGCCGCCTTCCAGCGGGTTCTCGCTGGTCGCGATCATTCTCAACGTGGCGCCCTGGCTGCTGTTCATCGGCATCTGGGTGTATTTCATGCGGCAGATGCAGCAGGGCGGCGGCAAGGGCGCGATGAGCTTCGGGCGATCGCGCGCCAAGCTGCTCAACGAGGACCAGACCAAGATCACCTTTGGCGACGTCGCCGGTTGCGATGAGGCCAAGGAAGAAGTCTCCGAGCTGGTCGAGTTCCTGCGCGATCCCGGCCGCTTCCAGAAACTCGGCGGCAAGATTCCGCGCGGTGTGCTGATGGTCGGTCCGCCCGGCACCGGCAAGACGTTGCTGGCCAAGGCGATTGCGGGTGAAGCGAAAGTGCCGTTCTTCTCGATCTCCGGTTCGGACTTCGTCGAGATGTTCGTCGGCGTGGGCGCCAGTCGCGTCCGCGACATGTTCGAGCAGGCGAAGAAGCAGGCGCCTTGCATCATCTTCATCGACGAAATCGATGCCGTCGGCCGCCATCGCGGCGCCGGCCTCGGCGGCGGCCCTGACGAGCGCGAGCAGACGCTCAACCAGTTGCTGGTCGAGATGGACGGTTTCGAGGGCGGCGAGGGCGTGATCGTTGTCGCGGCGACCAACCGTCCCGACGTGCTCGATCCGGCGCTGCTGCGCCCCGGACGTTTCGATCGCCAGGTCG
>JAQGOI010000006.1 GCA_028293685.1 Lysobacteraceae bacterium
ACATGGAACAGCAGGCCCGATCCCTGGGTCAGGGTGCGGAATTCATTCTGGAAACCAATGAGGCCTCGCGCCGGGATCATGTAGTCCAGGCGAACGCGTCCCTTGCCGTCGGATTCCATGTTCTTCAGCTGGGCCTTGCGGATGCCGAGCTTCTCCATGACGCCGCCCTGGTGCTGCTCTTCGATGTCGACCACCAGCTGCTCGATCGGCTCCATCTGCTGGCCGTCGATTTCCTTGATGATGACTTCCGGGCGCGACACCGCCAGCTCGAAACCCTCGCGGCGCATGTTCTCGATCAGCACCGACAGGTGCAGTTCGCCACGACCGGACACCAGGAACTTGTCCGGGTCCGAGCCTTCCTCGACCTTGAGCGCGACGTTGTGCAGCGTTTCGCGTTCAAGCCGTTCGCGGATCTGGCGGCTGGTGATGAACTTGCCGCCGCTGAAGTCTTTTTTCCCCGCGAACGGCGAGTTGTTGACCTGGAACGTCATGCTGATCGTCGGTTCGTCCACCGTCAGTGCCGGCAGGGCTTCGGGCGTATCCAGCGCGCAGATCGTGTCGGAAATGCTGAGATCGGCCACGCCCGAAATAGCGACGATATCGCCAGCTTCGGACTCCTCGACTTCGATGCGCTCCAGGCCGAGGAAGCCGAGCACCTGCAGGACCTTGCCCTGGCGCTTCTTGCCATGCCGGTCGACGACGCTGACCGGCATGTTGGTGCGCACCTTGCCGCGCTGGATGCGACCGACGCCGATCAGGCCGACGAAGTTGCTGTAGTCCAGCTGGCTGACGCGCATCTGGAATGGGCCATCCGGATCGACGTCCGGGGCCGGGACGTATTTCATGATCGCTTCGTACAGCGGGGTCATGTCGCCGTCGCGGGCGCTGTCGTCCAGGCTCGCGTAGCCGTGCAGCGCCGAGGCGTAGACGATCGGGAAGTCGAGCTGCTCGTTGGTCGCCCCGAGCTTGTCGAACAGGTCGAACACCTGGTCGATCACCCAGTCCGGACGCGCGCCCGGCCGGTCGATCTTGTTGACGACCACGATCGGCTTGAAGCCCATCGCGAACGCCTTCTGCGTCACGAAGCGCGTCTGCGGCATCGGCCCGTCCATGGCATCGACCAGGATCAGCACCGAGTCGACCATCGACAGCACGCGCTCGACTTCGCCGCCGAAGTCGGCGTGACCCGGGGTGTCCACGATATTGATGTGGTTGCCCTGCCAGTTGATGGACGTGTTCTTGGACAGGATCGTGATGCCACGTTCCTTTTCCTGGTCGTTGCTGTCCATCATCCGCTCGGTGGTGACCGTGCGTTCGTTGAACGTGCCGGATTGCTTGAGCAGGCAGTCGACGAGGGTGGTCTTGCCGTGGTCGACGTGGGCGACGATGGCGATATTGCGAAGGCGTTCAATGGACATGCGGAAAGCGCGCCGGGACGGCGCGAGGGCTGGCGAAGAAGCCGACTATTATAGCGGGTCAACGCGCCTCTGCCGCCGATCACGCGGTTGAAACGGCACAGGCACGACATTTCCCCGTCCCATGTAGCCCTGGAGTCAGCCATGTCCTTGTTTGCCACGTTTGAAACCGACCGCGGCCCGGTCCGCGCCGAGTTGTTCCCGGAAAAGGCGCCGCTGACGGTGGCCAATTTCGTCAACCTCGCCAAGCGCGGCTTTTATGACGGCCTGAAGTTCCATCGCGTCATTCCCGATTTCATGGTGCAGGGTGGTTGCCCGCAGGGCACCGGAACCGGCGGCCCCGGCTACAAGTTCGAGGACGAAACGACCAATGGGGTGCGCCACGAGCGCGGGGTGCTGTCGATGGCCAATGCCGGACCCAACACCAACGGCAGCCAGTTCTTCATCACCCACGTCGCGACGCCCTGGCTCGACGGAAAGCACACCGTGTTCGGCAAAGTTACCGAGGGCATGGAGATCGTCGACAAGGTCGCCCAGGGCGACGTCATCCAGTCGGTGAAAATCGAGGGTGATGCCGACGCCGTGCTGGCGGCCAAGTCCGACCGCGTGTCCGAATGGAATCGCATCCTGGCGGCCTGAGCAATCCGGCGCCCGAGCGGCGCGCGTTCCCGTCGGCGCGCGCCACCATGCTAAAATTAGTGGTCCCCAGTCGCCGTTCAAAAAGGTCTCCGATGCTTCAGCTTTCCCGGCGCATCGGTCGCGCCAAGCCCAGCGCGATCATGAAGATCGCCGAGAAGGCCAAGCGCCTGAAGGCCGAAGGACGCGACATCATCAGCTTTTCGATTGGCGTTCCGAATTTCCTCCCCGGCGACCATGTGTACGCGGCGGCGCGCGATGCGCTGGCGCATGACTCCGGCCAATACGGAAGCAATCGCGGTAGCGACGCACTGCTCGACGCGTTCATCGCGCACATGGCGGAGATCGGCTTGACCGGCTACACGCGCGCCAATTGCGCCACCGGTGTCGGTGCCAAGCACGTGATCTACAACCTGGCCGAAGCCCTGCTGGACGAGGGCGACACCATCGTTTTTCCGACGCCGTACTGGACCAGCTATCTCGACATCGCCGACATCGTCGACGCGAAGATCGACCTGCTGCCGTGTCCCGCCGAGCAGGATTACAAGCTCACCCCAGCGCAGCTCGACACGGCATTGGCGAAAAAGCCGCGCGTGTTCCTGTTCAACAATCCGTCCAATCCGACCGGCATGGTGTATTCGCAGGCGGAAATTTCGGCGCTCGCCGACGTCCTGGTGAAGTATCCCGACACGTGGATCATCACCGACGACATCTACAACCGGATGGTGTTCGACGGTATCGGTTATCACAACTTCGTCCATGCACGGCCGGAACTGCGCGACCGTGTGATCTTCATCGATTCGTTGTCCAAGACGTACGGAATGCCCGGTTGGCGTGTGGGTTTCATGGCGGGTCCAGAGCAGATCGCGCAGGCGATCGTGACGATGAACTCCAACCACATCACCAATCTGCCCGAAGTCGTCAGCGCCGCCGGCGTCGCTGCGCTGAGCGGGCCGCAGGACGTCACCGTCGAAAAATGCGCGGAGTTCCAGCGCAAGCGCGATCAGGTGATGGCGGTGATGGACAGCATTCCTGGCGTCGTCTGCCCCAGGCCGCAGGGCGCGTTCTACGTGTTCCCCGATATCAGCGTTGCATTCGGCAAGACGCATGAGCCCACCGGCCTGGCGATCAAGGACGATGTCGCGTTCTGCAGCGCCCTGCTGGAAGCCAAAGGCGTGGCGTGCGTGCCCGGTTCCGCGTTTGGTGCCCCGACTGCGTTGCGCATCAGCTACACCTGTCCGACGCCGCAACTGGCGCCGGGATTGCAGCGATTCCAGGAGTTCTTTGCCGAGCTGGCCTGATGGCCAGCCGTGATTCGGGATGCGGGAGTCGAGATTCGGAAGCCCAAATCCCGATAATCCTGCTTTTGCGAATCCCTAATCTCAAATCTCGTATTCCGGAGTTCAAATGAAACAACCCATCCGTGTTGCCGTGACCGGCGCCGCTGGCCAGATCGGCTATGCGCTGCTGTTCCGCATCGCTTCCGGCGAAATGCTGGGCAAGGACCAGCCGGTCATCCTGCAGATGCTCGAGTTACCGCTTGAAAAAGCACAGGCGGCGTTGCACGGGGTCATGATGGAGCTGGAAGACTGCGCATTCCCGCTGCTCGCGGGCATGGTCGCAACCGACGACCCGCGCGTCGCATTCAAGGATGCGGACATCGCCATGCTCGTCGGCGCGCGACCGCGCGGCCCGGGCATGGAGCGCAAGGACCTGCTGCTCGAAAACGCCAAGATCTTCACGGCGCAAGGCAAAGCGCTGAATGACGTCGCCTCGCGTGACGTCAAGGTCCTGGTCGTCGGCAACCCGGCCAACACCAACGCCTACATCGCCATGAAGTCGGCGCCCGACCTGCCGGCGAAGAACTTCACCGCGATGCTGCGCCTGGACCACAACCGCGCGCTGTCGCAAATCGCCGCCAAGACGGGCGTCGCTGTGGGCGACATCGAAAAGATGGCCGTGTGGGGCAATCATTCGCCCACCATGTATGCCGATTACCGCTTTGCGACGATTTCGAAGGAATCCGCCAAGTCGGGGGGCGCGTCGGTCAAGGACCTGATCAACGACCAGCCGTGGAACGCCGACACCTTCTTGCCGACCGTGGGCAAGCGCGGCGCCGCCATCATCGAGGCGCGTGGCCTGTCATCCGCCGCATCGGCC
>JAQGOI010000012.1 GCA_028293685.1 Lysobacteraceae bacterium
TCGCAGCCGGCCGGTGGACCGGTGACGACCCGGACTGCGCTACCACCAGGCGCCATGTGCACAAACGTGCAGCCGCCGACAAGGGCGGCGGCGACGAGGATCGTGAGGGGAACACGCATGTGGCGACTCCAATGAAAACGGCAGCCCGGATTGTGGGCCGGGCTGCCGCTGTCTGGCTGAACGTACGCAGGCGCTACGGAGTTCCGGGTGCCATTTCCACCCCGCGTTCGCCGACGGACTTGCCCTCGGCGTCGATCACCTGGATCGGGCCCAGGTTCAACGCGCGCACCGGTGCTTCGATTTTCGAAAGGTCGCCGACGATCACCCAGGTCAATGCATCGGGCTTGATGATTTCATTGGCCGCGGCGCGCACATCGGCATCGGTCTGCGCTTCGGTGCGTTGCTTGAGCGTGGCGACGTAATCGTCGGGGCGGTGGTAGAGCGCGTTGGTCGTCAGCGCGCCGAGCACCGAACCGGCCGTCTCGTACCCGCCCGGCAGGCTGCGCACGTCGTTGACCTTGATCTTGGCGATTTCATCGGCAGTCAATGGGCGCTTGCCGATCACGTCCCGGGCCTCGCGCAGGATCTCCGCCGCGGACTCGGCCGTCTTGTCGGTCTGTACCGGCGCATAGAGCAGGTACGGGCGCTGGCCGAGCGCTTCCTCGGTGAAGCTGAAGGCGCCGTAGGCCCAGTGCTTGTCCTCGCGCAGGTTCATGTTCAGGCGCGAGCTGAAAACGCCACCGAAGGCGCCGTTCATGGTCTGGATCTGCAGGTTGTTCGCCGCCGTGGTCGGTGGCGCCAGCAGGCCGGCAAGGATCAGCGACTGTTGCGCGCCCGGCTTGTCGATCAGGAAGACGCGGGGCGAGGTCTGGTTGGCGACTTCGGGGATCGACTTGTGGCCCTTGGGCACGGCCGGCGGTGTCCAGTTGCCGAAGATGGCATCGAGCTGTCGCGTGATCTCCGGCAGGGTGGTATCGCCGGCGACCAGGATGCGGACGTTGTCCGGGCGCAGCCAGGCGCGGTCCCATTTGCGCAGATCGCTGGCGGTCAACGCCTTGATCGCGGCTTCGGTGCCGGTGCCGGTGAACGGGATCGCGTACGGGTGGCCGGCGCCGTAGAGCAACGGCGGCAGGGTGCGCAGGGCAAGGCCGGTGGGCTGGGTTTTTTCCTGCGCGATGCCGGCCAGCCACTGCGCACGCACACGTTCGATGTCGGCGGCGCGAAACGCCGGGTGACGCAGGATGTCGGCCATCAGCGCCAGCGATGCGACGGTGTTTTCCCTGAGCACGCTGCTGGTGGCGCTGCAGCTGTCCAGCCCGCAGCCGGTCGACAGCGTCATGCCGAGTCGATCGCGGCGCCGGGCGATTTCCACCGAATCCAGCGACTGCGTGCCTTCGTCGAGCATCGCGTTGGTGAAGCTGGCGGTTCCGGGTTTGACCCCGGCGTCGCTGGCGTATCCGGCGTCGAACTGCAGACTGAGGTTGACGACCGGAATGGTGTGGCGCTCGGCCAGCACGACTTCGATGCCGTTCTTCAGCCGGCCGCGTTGCACCTGTGGAAAACGCAGGTCCGGGTAGCTGGTGACCGGCGGCACGCCCTTGCTGCGGTCCACGGTGGCGGCGACGGGCTGGAACTGGCTGGTGGGTTTTGCCGGCAGCAGCGGCGGCGCGTCGGCCACGGCCGGCAGCCCGGCGACGGCATCGTCCTTGGGCGCGGTCGTGGTCGGCACGACCGTCAGCGTGTAGTCGCCCCTGCCCAGCCACTGCTTGGCTGCCTTCAGTACATCGGAGGGCGTGGCCTGCTGGTTCCACGCCAGGCTCTGTTTCCAGGCATCGGGATTGCCGAGATAGACCTGACCTTCGGCCAGCGCGACGCCCTTGCCCGCGGCGCGCTCCATGCTGCGGATGGTCTGCGCGCGGCCCATCGCCTGGCGCTGGGCGAGCTCGTCCACGGTCGGACCCTTGGCGAGAAATTTCGCCCACTCCTGCGCGATCACGGCTTCGACTTTCTTCGGGTCGACGCCCTGTTTGACATCGGCCTGCAGCACGAACTGGCTGACCAGCTCGAACGGTGTGATGCCGACGGAGACGTCGTCGACCAGTTTGTCCTGGTAGACCAGGCGCTGGTACAGGCGCGACGTCTTGCCGCCACCGAGCACGTCGGCGGCCAGGTCGAGCAAGGTCAGGTCGCGCTGGCCGCGCGCGGGCACGTTCCACTCGCGGTAGATGCGGGTCTGCGCGACGCGGTCGTCCATCTGGTCACGCGTGGACGTCGCCCGCGGCGCCACCCATTGCTGCTGCCGCGCGACGGGCGGACCGGCGCCGATGTCACCAAAGTACTGCAGCATCTTCGCCCTGGCCGTGGCCGGATCGATGTCGCCTGACAGCACCACCGTGGTGTTGGCCGCGCCGTAGTAGGTGCGGAACCAGTTCTTGACGTCGGCCAGCGATGCGCCGTTGAGATCGGTCATCGAGCCGATGGTGTCGTGGTGGTAGGGATGGTTGGCCGGGAATTCCTGCAGCAGCATGTGCTCGTCGACGCGGCCGTAAGGCTCGTTTTCATCCTGGCGTTTTTCGTTCTGCACCA
>JAQGOI010000014.1 GCA_028293685.1 Lysobacteraceae bacterium
TGCTGGCCGCCGGTGCGAATGCGCGCCTGGGTAGCGGCGAGTGGCTGGTGGCCGAAGCCGACGAGAGCGATGGCAGTTTCCTGCGCCTGAGTCCGCTGGTGGCGATCATCACCAATATTGACGCCGACCACCTGGAAAATTATGGCGGCGATTTCGCGCGCGTGCAGGCCGCGTTCGCTGAGTTCCTGCACCGCCTGCCGTTCTACGGCTTGGCCGTGCTGTGCATCGACGATCCGGAAGTCGCCGCACTGGCCGCCGATACACCGCGTCACCTGGTGCGTTATGGCTTCGCTGCGCAGGCTGACGTCCGCGCCGAGGACGTGCAGCAACAGGGCGCGTGCATGCGTTTCACGCTGTGCCTGCCGGACGGTTCGCGCACGCCGATCGAGCTCGCACTTCCGGGGCGTCACAACGTGCAGAACGCACTGGCGGCGGCAGCGGTCGCCTGGCAGCTGGGCATCGAGCCCCCGATCATTGCCGACGCCCTGCGTAAATTCGAAGGCATCGGCCGCCGCTTCAATCTGCTGGCTCGACTGCAGACCGCGAAGGGCGCGACCGTGCAACTGGTCGATGACTACGGCCATCACCCGAAGGAACTCGAGGCCGTGTTCGCCGCTGCGCGCGGTGGCTGGCCCGACAAGCGATTGGTGGTCGCATTCCAGCCGCATCGTTACAGCCGCACACGCGACCTGTTCGACGATTTCGCCAGTGTGTTGTCGAGTGTCGATGCGCTGGTGTTGACCGAGGTCTATCCGGCCGGTGAAGCGCACATCGTCGGCGCGGACACCAAGGCACTGGCCCGGGCGATCCGTGCGCGTGGCCGCATCGATCCCGTGCTGGTCAACGCTGCCTCCGATCTCGTCGATGTATTGCCGGACGTGCTGGAGGACGGCGACCTGCTGTTGCTGATGGGCGCCGGCGACATCGGTCACGCCGCGCAACAGCTGGCGGCCAATGGTTTTGCTGGAGCAGGTAAGTGAACACGACTGTTTTTCCACCACCGCGCATCACCGATCCGGCGTCGTTCGGTCGCGTCGCGGTGCTGATGGGTGGTGCAAGTTCCGAACGCGAGGTGTCGCTGGATTCGGGCCGCAATGTCCTGAACGCATTGCGTGCGCGTGGCGTCGCTGCGGACGGCGTGGACGGCCTGCCTAACCTGATGCGCGAGCTGCAGGGCGGGCATTTCAGTCGTGTCTTCAACATCCTGCATGGCGGCGCCGGCGAGAGCGGCGTCCTGCAGGGGATGCTCGAAGTCCTTGGCGTGCCGTACACCGGTTCTGGTGTGCTTGGCAGCGCGCTGAGCCTGGACAAGATCCGTGCAAAGCAGGTCTGGCTGACGCTTGGCTTGCCGACTCCGCGCTATCTGCGTCTGGCCAAGGGACAGGATGTGCATCGCGCCGCAGCCGAGCTTGGCCTGCCCCTGATCATCAAGCCTTCGCTGGAGGGTTCCAGTGTCGGCGTCAGCCGCGTGTACACCGACGCCAACCTGGAGGCGGCGGTGGAGCTGGCGGCGCGCTACCCGGGTGAGCTGTTGATGGAGCAGCTGATCGAGGGCGACGAATACACCATCGGGGTGCTCGACGGCCGCGCGCTGGCGAGCATCCGCATCGTTCCTGCGGGCGAGTACTACGACTACCACGCCAAATATGTGGCCGAGGACACGCAGTACATCTGTCCGGGCCTGGACCCGCCCGGTGAAACCGAAGCGCGCGACCAGGCCGAACGCGCGTTTGCCGCACTCGACCTGCGCGGCTGGGCGCGTGTCGACTTCATGCGCGATCGCCAAGGACGAAACTGGCTGCTCGAAGCCAACACCGCTCCGGGCATGACCAGCCATTCGCTGATGCCGAAATCGGCGGCGGCGTTCGGCATCGATTTCGAAGAGCTGTGCTGGCGCATCCTGGAAATGACCATGCCCGGCGGGGCCAGCACATGAGCGTGATCCTGCGCGTACTGGCTTGGGCCCTGGCGCTGGCGCTTGTCGCCCTGCCGGTGGTCGCGACGGTCAATGGCTGGATCGGCAGCGGGCACTGGCCGCTGCGCACACTGCGCGTGCAGGGCGAGTTGCAGCGCGTGGATGCGCAGCGCCTGCGCGCAACGATTCTGCCCTATGCGGCGAAAGGCTTCTTTGCCGTGCAGCTGGGCGATGCGCAGGCGGCCGTGGCGCAGTTGCCCTGGGTCGAACATGCCGAAGTGCGCAAGCGCTGGCCCGATGTGCTCGAGGTTTCCATCGTCGAACACCGGCCGTTCGCGCACTGGGGCAGCGATCGACTTCTGTCCGAGCACGGACGATTGTTTCCAGCGCAAGGCACGAACGCGTTGCACGGACTGCCGCTGCTCGATGGTCCGGATAGCCGGGTGGCGGACGTCGTCGCGCTCTACAACGAATCGCGCCTGCTGTTCGCCCCCAGTGGCATCGACGTGCGCGGCGTGTCGCTGGATCGGCGCGGCAGCTGGTCGCTGTCGCTGTCCAACGGCACGCAGGTCGTCGTCGGCAGCAGTGAGGCGCGCCTGCGCCTGATGCGTTTTGCACGCCTGCTGCCACAACTGCTGTCGCAGAAGCAGATGCCACTCACGCGCGCGGATCTGCGCTACACCAACGGATTCGCACTGAGCTGGCCGCCCAAGCCGGGAATCGGGAATCGGGATTCGGGAATCGAGCAACAGCACGAGGGCATGCCGTTGACCGCTCCGGCTGCGGCGAGCCCGCTTGCCGTACTACCGCTTTTCGCTGCTCCGGCTTCCGATCCACGATCCCCCATTCCCGGCCCCAAAACATGAATCGCAAAGGCGACAAAGCTCTCATCGTCGGTCTCGACATCGGCACGTCGAAAGTCGTCGCGTTGGTCGGCGAGTATTCGCCCGGCAATCCGATCGAGGTCATCGGCATTGGTTCGCACGAATCGCGCGGCCTCAAGCGTGGTGTCGTCGTGGACATCGAGTCGACCGTGCAGTCGATCCAGCGCGCGGTCGAGGAGGCCGAGCTCATGGCCGGCTGCGA
>JAQGOI010000040.1 GCA_028293685.1 Lysobacteraceae bacterium
ACGCAGCCCATGATCACTTCGTCCACCTGGTCGGCCGCCAATCCAGCGTGCGCCAATGCGGCCTTGATGGCGGCTGCGCCAAGCGTTGGCGTGGGAACGCCGGTGAACTGGCCAAGGAATGAGCCGATGGCCGTGCGCATGGCACCGACGATGACGACGTCCGACATGGGATCTCCCGACTTTGACTGGCCGGCTCGAAGCCGGAACCGGCCGATTATGGCGCCGTTTGCTGCAGTGCGGCAAACGGGATGGGGGCTGCCCTCCTGTGGGAGCGACGTCAGTCGCAATGGGGAGTCAGATCGCGACTCACGTCGCTCCTACACGACCCATGAGACCTCTCATTGAAGGTCAATCGCGCCCGTCGAACAGCTCCCGTCCGATCAGCATCCGCCGGATCTCGTTGGTCCCTGCGCCGATCGCATACAGCTTGGCATCGCGCAGCAGGCGTCCGGTCGGGTACTCATTGATATAGCCGTTACCGCCCAGTGCCTGGATCGCTTCCAGTGCGACCTGCACGGCGGCGTCGGAGGCATGCAGCAGGCAGGCCGCCGCGTCGACGCGTGAGCGATGCCCCTCGTCGTAGTCGCGGGCGACCTGGTAAGCGAACGCGCGGCTGGCCTGCAGTGCCGTATACATGTCGGCGATCTTGGCCTGCATCAGCTCGAAGGTGCCGATCGGCGCATCGAACTGCCTACGTTCGCGCACGTAGGGCAGGGCGCTGTCGAGCGCGGCCTGCATCAGCCCAAGCGGGCCGCCGGTAAGCACGAGGCGCTCGGTGTTGAGGCCCGACATCAGCACCTTGACGCCCTGGTTGACTTCACCCAGGACGTTTTCCGCGGGAATGGCGCAATCCCGGAACACCAGTTCGCAGGTGTTGGAACCGCGCATGCCGAACTTGTCGAGCTTCTGCGCCGTCGAATAACCAGCCATGTCCTTCTCGACGATGAAGGCGGTCATGCACTTGCTGCCCGCATCCTTGCCGGCGGTACGCATGTACACGACCAGCACGTCGGCTTCCGGGCCGTTGGTGATCCACATCTTGTTGCCGTTGGCGATCCAGGCGCCATCGCGCAACTCGGCGCGACAACTCATCGAGCCCACCACATCGGATCCCGCGCCAGGCTCGCTCATCGCGAGCGCGCCTTTCCATTCGCCCGTGCATAGTTTCGGCAGGTACCTGGTGCGCTGCGCCTCGGTGCCGTTGGCGTAAAGATTGTTGACGCACAGGTTCGAATGCGCGCCGTAGCTCAGTCCGACCGAGCCCGATGCACGCGAGATTTCCTCCATCGCCACCGTGTGCGCCAGATAACCCATCCCGCTGCCGCCATATTCGGTTGGCACCGTCAGCCCGAGCAGGCCCATTTCGCCCAGTTTCGGCCACAGGTCCTGCGGGAAGACGTTTTCGTGGTCGATCTGCGCCGCGCGCGGCGCGATCTCCGCCTCGGCGAAACGCCGCACGGTATCGCGCAGCGCATCGATCTCTTCACCCAGTGGAAACGCGCGCATCGTCACTCCGGTTCTCGTGTTGCGGATAGCACGACGGGGCGCAAGGCCCCGTCGTCGTCAATCGCTTTTCAGTGGCCGCGCATGCGACCCAGGAAGCGCGGTGCCGATCGACCCATCGGCAGCTTGAGCTTGCCGATCGCGGCGATGCGCTCTTCGGCCAGGCGGTCGGCGGCGCGATAGGTCGGAATCCGGTCGCGCTCGGAGATCTCGTAGATGCGGCCGAGGTTGTGATAGATCGTACGCATCATGCGCATCGCACGCTCGCGGTTGTAGCCATCGATCTCGAGCGACACGTTCATGACGCCGCCGGCGTTGACCGCGTAATCGGGCGCGTACAGGATGCCGCGCTTCTCGACTTCGTCGCCGATGGCATCGTTCGCCAGCTGGTTGTTGGCTGCGCCGCAGATGATCTTGGCTTTCAGGCGCGGCAGCGTTTTCTCGTTCACCGTGCCACCCATCGCGCAGGGCGAGTACACGTCCGCCGCCACGTCATAGATCTCATCCAGCCCGACCGCTTCGGCGCCATATTCACTGACGGCCTTCTCGACCAGCGCCTTGGCCTTGTCGGTCACGAAGATCTTGGCGCCGCGCTCGCGCAGCAGCTTGACGAATTCCATGCCCACGTGTCCCAGGCCCTGCACGGCGTAGGAATACTTGCCGATTTCCTCATCGCCGTACTTCTTGTTCAGTGTCGCCATCAGCCCCTGCATGGTGCCGTAGGCGGTGAACGGCGAGGGATCGCCCGATCCGCCGTGGACCTGATGCACGCCGGTGACGAACTCGGTCTCGCGGTACACGTATTCCATGTCGTTGACGTCGATGCCGACGTCCTCGGCGGTGATGTAGCGACCACCCAGCGAATCCACGAACTTGCCGAACGCGCGGAACAGCGCCTCGGACTTGTCGGTCTCCGGGTCGCCGATGATCACGCCCTTGGCGCCGCCGATGTTCAACCCGGCGACTGCATTCTTGTAGGTCATGCCGCGGCTGAGCCGGAGCACGTCGTCGAGCGCGTCGGCCTCGGTCTTGTACGGATACATCCGCAGGCCACCCAGGCCCGGGCCGAGGACGGTGTTGTGGATGGCAATAATCGCTTTCAGCCCCGCGTCCTTGTTGTGGCAGAACACGACCTGCTCGTGGCCGAAGGTATCCAGGGTGTCGAAAATCATCGATCGTGCTCCAAGGCCGGCAACCGTTCGCGCATCGCGAATGCCGCCAGCCATGTGTGGTTAGGTGTCGAAGGAAGGGTCATGCGCGGCGCGAAAGGCGCAACCGGCCGGGCCGGAGGCGCGATAGTTTAAAGGAATCGGGCCGCGATGGCCGTGTTCCCCCCGGCCGGGCCGGCACCTGATTCCACAGAGAGCGTGAAAGGCCCGCGTTACAATCGGGAATTGCCTGTTTTCACGCGAGTGCGCCATGAGCACGACTGCCCCCAACCTCTC
>JAQGOI010000053.1 GCA_028293685.1 Lysobacteraceae bacterium
TCCGGTTGGTTCATGGCAACGACTCCATGCAGGCGCATGACCCGCACGCGATGTCAGCGGGAGGTCAGGCGGGAACGAATTCGACGCCACCCGCTGCGTGCAGGCGGCGTCGGGTCAGCGGCCCGAAACCAAGCGAGTGGCATAGCGTCGCAAGCACGCCGGCATCGGCCTGCAATCGGGTGAAGTCACGCGCGCCGTCCAGCGGAGCATCAAGGGCTATGGTCGACAACTGGCGGCAGAGCAGCGCCTGCTCGCGGTGCGTGCGCAGCTTGTTCGCCGCCTGCGCAGCACCGCGAAAGCGCAGGTACTGCACTTCCTCGATCCGTGCGAGCAGCACGTCGAGGCTGCCGAAGTGGGCAAGCAGCACCACGGCGGTCTTCGCGCCGATTCCCGGAACGCCCGGGATATTGTCGACAGCATCGCCGCACAGTGCCAGGTAGTCGGCGATCTGATGCGCGTGCACGCCATGACGGGCCTTGACGCCGCTGGCAGCCCAGCGTTGGCCGCGGGCGAAGTCCCACTGTTCGTCCAGGTCGACAAGCAGCTGCGACAGGTCCTTGTCGGCGGACACGATCACGCCGCGATGGCCCAGCGACCGTGCCATGTGCAAGGCGCTGCCGATCAGGTCGTCAGCTTCGTATTCCCGATGCGAAAGAACCGCAAGTCCCAGCGCCAGGCACAGCGACTTGCACTGTGCGAACTGCCGCCTGAGTTCATCGGGGGCCGGTTCACGGTTCGCCTTGTACGCCGGGTACAACGCGTTTCGAAAACAACTGTCCAGCGCCTCATCGAAGGCAATGGCGATGTGGGTTGGGCGCTCGCGTTCCAGCAGTTCGAGCAGGAACCGCGCGAAGCCGTGCACGGCATTCGTCGGCCAGCCGTCGCTGTCGCGGAATTCGTCCGGCATCGAATGCCAGGCGCGGAAAACGTACAGGCTGGCATCGACGAGATACAGCGCAGGCAGCGATTTTTCGGCGGGCGCGCCGACTGGGGCGGTCATGCCGGCTCCCAGTCGCTGAGCAGCGCGCGCGCGTCGGGACGCTCGCGCTCGGGAACCTCGATCAGCGGCGTGCCGATGTGGATGAAGCCGGTGATGGTTTCGTCCGCACCCAGTCCGAGATCGCGCAGGACACTGGCGTCGTAGGCGGGCCATCCGGTCAGCCACTGCGCACCGAAACCGGCGGCCTGCGCCGCCTGCAGCAGCGCGAAACACACGCAGGACGCGCTCGAAAAACGCTCCGATGCCGGAATCTTTTCGTCGGGGCCGAGGCCTGCGATAACGGCGACGACGACCGGAGCGTGGGCGAAGCGGTGGCGATCCTTGTCGAGCACGGCTGCACTGGCGTCGGCATCGCGTTGCAGCGCGCGCTCGACCAGCCGTTCGCCGAGCGCCAGCCGGGCCTTTCCGGCAATACGCAGGAAGCGGAAGGGCACGCGCTTGCCGTGATCGGGTACGCGTACGGCCGAGGTCAACATGCGCAGCAGTGTCGCCTCGTCGGGTCCCGGATCACCCAGTTGCCGGGATGGGGTGGAGCGTCGCGAATCCAGGCAGCCGAACGAGGGGGTCACAGGCGCATCCGGCTGTCGGGAAGGCGATCCGGGACTGGGAATGCCATCACAAAATCCATAGGAGAGGTGTAGACGACCTTCATGGTGCCACTATGCTCGGGTGTGTAGCGATCCGGTGCCCCCGCACCGGCGTGAGGGGGTCCCGATGGTCATGCAGTCCCTGCAGGCGTCCCATGCGCGCGGCGTTGAGCCGGCGCGTCTGGTCGAAGAACTCAAGCGTATCGCGGTCGAGCAGCTTGCGGCTGTGCCGGACGGCCTGTGCCGGCCGATCGAGGAGCAACTGCAGGACAAGCTGCAGCTGGTTTCCAGCACGGCCCAACGCAAGGATCTGATGACGCTTCTGGCATTGCGTCAACGCAATGCCACCCATGTCATGCGTTTTCGCGAACTCATCGCCCGCAGCTTCGACGACTTTGGTGGTCGCACCCTGATGTCGCGCAGCGACGTTCCGATGGGCCTGGTGAGCGAAGATGAACTCGGGTTTCACCTGGCCGGCCAGCGTCTCGCCGAGGCCATCGGCCGCCGCTACCAGCAACCGCTCGAGTTGCTCGATCTGCGCTTTGAAGCGCTGTCCAGGGCGCTCGGCGGACCGGCATCGACCAATCCAGTGGGCGCCGTGCGCCTGGCAGGGGCTTTCCTGCGGACGTTCCACGACGCCGACATGTCGGAAACCCTGCAGCCGATGTTCTTCCGGCAGTACGAGCAGGAGCTGACGAAAGTCCTGGGCGATCTGTATGCCCGACTCAACAGCCAGCTGGCGGCGAGCGGATTCCACGCCGACCTGAGAGGCGCGGGCGCCACGAAGCAGGCGCAACAGGCGCCCATCGAGCACGAGCAGGCGACGCACGGTGCGGGTCTGGTGACTTCGCAGCCAGCAGCCAATGCCGGAGTCGATCTGTTCCGTACATCCGCGGAGGCCCGTGTCCACCATCAGCGCCTGCGTGACCAGTTGCATGCGTGGCGCACCGGCGCCGGCGACCCCGAAGGTCCATTGACGCAGGCACAGCCGGGCGAGTCACAGCTGCCAGGCCCGGGGACGGCCGGACGTCGGCAGATCCGGCCCGACGAACTGCTGAGCATCGCGGCGTTGATGCAGCACGAGGGCGCCAGGCGTTTCGACGTCGCCCTGTCCGGCGACCAGGCACTGCATCTGGCGATCCGCGAGCACCTGCTCGAGGGCGCACGCAACCTGGGGATGGATCCGGATCAGATGTGCCTGGCCGAGCACGACGAGGATGCGATCGACCTGGTGGGACTGATGTTCGAGTCGCTGCTGGGAACACATGCGTTGATCGGGCAGGCGCGCAAGTTGTTCGCCAAGCTGGTGATGCCCTACGTACGCGTGGCCCTCACCGATGAAAACCTCTTCGTGCGCGCGGATCATCCTGCCCGCCGCCTGCTTGACGCGCTGACCCTGAGTTGCGAAAGCAACGACGGTGCTTCGCCCCAGGACCGCGAACTCCTGCAGCATGCTTCGGCGGCCGTATCACGCGTTGTTGCCGAATATAACGAGGACCTGGCGATCTTCGACCTTGCCGCCAGCGAGTTGCAGGATCTTCTGCAGCAGCAGCGGCGCCGTGCCGAGGTCGTCGAGCGCCGGTCGGCTGAAACCGTCCACGGCCGCGAGCGCCTGTTGCAGGCACGCCTGCAGGCCGCAGCGGCTCTGGCACAGCGCATTTCGGCGCGGTCGCTGAGTCCGGTTGTCGCCCAGTTCCTCGAAGAACATTGGCAGCATCACTACGTGCAGGTCCTGTTGCGCGACAGCCAGGGATCGGAGCGCTGCGTGCAGGTTCTGGCGCTGGCCGACGAGCTGGTGGGTATCGACGAGGCTGCCGCACGGGCCGACGGCGCAAGCGTCGCCGAACGCGTGCTGCTCCTGCATCCGGGCTTGGTCGAGTGCCTGTCCAGTTCGGGACTTGACGACCAGGTCGCACGCGAGTGGATGGCGGCCCTTGCGCGCGCGCTGGCATTTCCGGACGCACCGCGCGAGGTTCGCGCGCTGTCGGCGATGGCGCAACTGGCCGACGACGGCGAAGACACGCGACTGCTGCAGGTCGTGGGCGGCCACGCCGCACTCGATTACGACCCCGCCGTCGCCGAACGCCTGGCAGGGCTCGGTGCGGGAAGCTGGATGCGGCTGGTGGACGAAAGTGGCGAAGAAGGCTCTGTCAAGATCGCCTGGATCAGCCCGCTGACGTCACGTCTGCTGCTGGTCAATCGCCGTGGCGTGCGCAAACTGGTGGCGTCACCGCAGCAGCTCGCAGCGTTGGTCAAGGCCGGCAAGCTGCTGGACGATGCAGCCGACCTTCCGTTCGACCAGGCCATGCGCCAGGTGCGTCAACGCTTGTCCGAGGTGGCCGAAGCCGCCTGAGGTCCATGCCGCGATCCGCTACGATGCAGGCCTTCACGCGGCGGAGCGGGGCATGGGCAACGGAATTGTCATCGGTGTGGCCAGTGAGACCGCGCCGGGCGAGCGCCGGGTCGCGATCACGCCGGAAACGTGCAGGAAATTGATCGCAGCCGGCGCGCAGGTACGCCTGCAGCGTGGCCTCGGCGACGGCGCGTATTTCACGGATGCTGCCTACACCGACGCCGGTGCGCAGTTGGTGGATGACGTCGACGCTGCGCTGTCCGAGGCTGATCTCGTGCTG
Source organism: Lysobacteraceae bacterium (assembly GCA_028293685.1). Lineage (GTDB taxonomy): Bacteria > Pseudomonadota > Gammaproteobacteria > Xanthomonadales > Xanthomonadaceae > Cognatiluteimonas. The sequence goes on from JAQGOI010000053.1 coordinate 4,221, forward strand.
TGCGTGCAGGCACCCGCTGCCGATGTCATCGCCCGCCTGAAAACCGGTGCTGCGTTGGTCGGGATTCTCCAGCCGCAGGCCGATGCTGTGCGTGCGCAGGCCCTGCAGTCGCGCGGAGTCCTCGCGTTTCCGTTGGAGCGGCTGCCACGCACCACGCGTGCGCAGGCGATGGACGTACTCAGTTCACAGGCGGGAATGGCCGGATACAAAGCCGTCCTGATCGCCGCACAGCTGGCGCCGCGATTCTTCCCGATGTTGACGACGGCGGCG
>JAQGOI010000140.1 GCA_028293685.1 Lysobacteraceae bacterium
TTGGACTTCTTGACCAGGCCCGCCTTGAGCAGCTGTTCCTGAAGTGGATTTCCCTTTGCCATGTCGCCGTTTCTTGCTGCGGATTTCCGGCTCATCATAGCGACCGTCCCCGCCGCCCGACGTCCACACTTCTGCCGATGGAACCGTTGAAGTACCTCGCCGGCTACCCGCAGCACATTCAGGCGCGCGTGCACGAGCTGATCGAGCAGGGCCGACTGGGCACGATGCTGGTCGACAAATATCGCCAGGCGCACAGCGTGCGCAGCGACAGGCAGTTGTACGACTACGTCCAGTCGCTCAAGGACCGCCACCTGCGCAAATCGGTGCCGCTGGGCAAGGTGATCTACGACGGCAAGCTGCAGGTGATGAAGCATGCGCTCGGAACCCACACCGCCATTTCCCGGGTGCAGGGCGACAGGCTCAAGGCCAGCCGCGAGATGCGCATCGCAACCGTGTTCCGCGACGCGCCCGCCGAGTTCCTCAGGATGATCGTGGTGCATGAACTGGCGCACCTGAAGCAAGCCGAGCACAACAAGTCGTTCTACCAGCTGTGCACGCACATGGAACCCGACTACCACCAGCTGGAGTTCGATCTGCGCCTGTACCTGACGCACCTTGACGTCGAGGCCGGGCGCGCCTTGGCATCGAACAACTCGAGCGGCCTGGACTAGGCACTCCAGCCGCCATCGATGTTGAAGGTGGCGCCGGTAACGAAGCCCGCCGCCTCGGACGCCAGATACGCGACCAGTGCCGCCACTTCATCGGGTTTGCCGTGGCGGGAGATGGCCAGCGGAGTGCGGTTCGCAGCGGCGGCCGGACCGTTGGCGGGGTTGCGCTCCGTGTCGGTGGGGCCGGGCTGGACCAGGTTGACCGTGATGCCGCGGTGGCCAAGGTCGCGTGCAAGGCCGCGCGTCAGTCCGCCGAGTGCCGCTTTGCTCGCGGCATAAAGCGTCCCGCCCGGACCGGGCATCCGGTCGGCAACGATGCTGCCGATGGTGATGATCCGTCCGCCGTCGCCCATCGTTGCTGCAACCTGCTGCGAGGCAAGGAACGGCGCACGCACGTTGACCGCGAACACCCGCTCGAAATCATCCAGGCTGTAGCCTGCAATGGCGCCGGTGATGGCGAGCCCGGCATTGTTCACCAGGATGTCGATGCGGCCGAATTGCTCCATCGTCCGGTCGATCGACGCCGCGAGGGCATCCGGGTCGGACACGTCGGCACAAAGGACGAGCGCCCGCGCACCGTTGGCCGCGATATCAGCGGCGAGATGAGCGGCCTCCTCCGAGCGGCTGAGATGGACCATTGCAACCGCGCAGCCATCAGCGGCCAGTCGCCGACTGATCGCGGCGCCGATCCCTCGCGTGCCGCCGATGACGAGCGCCACTTTGTTGCCGCTGGAATCGGCCATCGATCTGCTCCTGGTCGGCCTCGAAAACATGCGCACGCCCAAGGCGGATGGCCTCCTGGGCGGTCGGATCATCGGCGATGTGCAGTGGGCGCTTACCATGGCCCGCGCCCTCGCTCGTGTCGAGCATCAGCAAAGCGGGGGTCGACAACGTTCCTGGTGCTGTGGCCGATGGCCCTACGTAACGCTCTATCCAAACAGACCGTTTTTGGCTGGTATTACCCGAACCACCAGTCCGGCCGATCGACAGGCAGGGGCCACTCGTGACATTGCGGCGAGCCACTCAAAGCGACATTCCCGGCATGCAACGTGTGCGCCTGGCCGTGCGCGAGAACGCGCTCTCCAATCCGGACCGCATCACCGAGGCTGACTACCTCGCCGCGCTCGACGATCTGGGGCGCACCTGGGTGGTCGAGGCAGACGGTGCGATCGCCGCATTCGCGACCGGCTACACGTAGGGGACCATCTGGGCGCTGTTCGTGCACCCGGACCATGAGGGCCGCGGCTTCGGCGACGCCCTGCTTTCCACGATGGTCGACTGGCTGTGGTCGTTGGGGCACGCGCGCCTATGGCTCACCACCGCCCCAGGCACGCGTGCCGAAGGTTTCTACAGCGCGCGGGGCTGGCAGCCGTGCGGCATTGCTCCGGGCGGTGATCTTCGCTTCGAGCTGGATCGGCCCTGACCATTCATGCCAGTCGAAGCCGCTTCGGGCTGCACCTCAGTGGACCGCGCGCTGCTGCACGCCGTGTTTGGTTGCGATGCTGAAGCGTGGTTCGGCCGGCGCGTCCTGGAGCATGCGCGCGACCAGATACGCGCCCACTGCCGGGCCATGCTTGAAGCCGTGGCCGGAGCCGCCGCCGGCGATCCAGACGTTGTCAAAGGCGGGGTGGCGGTCGATGACGAAGTCGCCATTCCAGGTGTTCTCGTACTGGCAGACTTCGCTGGACAGCAGCGGCGCTTCGGCTAACGTGGGGAAACGCCGGGCGAGGAATTCGCGGGCGTGTGCGATCCGCATCGGCGTGGGCAGACGCTCGAGCGTGTCGGGATCGAAGGCTTCACCGTGCGCATCGCGGGCGACCTTGAAGCCGCGACCATCGATATCGGGAATTCCGTAGTAGCCCAGCCCGAAATCCAGCCAGATCGGCAGATCGGGCGGGCAGAAGCGGCGGTCGCCCGCGGTCCCGAAATAAAACACTTCCTGACGCGTGGGAAAGATGCGCCCGCCCAGGACGTCAGGCAGCACGCTGCCCAGCCACGGGCCGCAGGCGAACACGAAACGATCGGCGCGGATCGCTTCGCCGGAATCCGTCCTGATGTCCGCCAGGTGCGTGTCGCCAACTGGAGCCTCGACTGCCGCGATGCGAAGTTCGGCCCCGGCACGCAGGTTGTCTTCGACGAGGGCCTGCACGGCGCGGCGCGCGAACAGTCCGCCGCTCTCCGGCTCGAGGAGGCCCCAGCCGCCTGGCGGCACCGCGATCTGCGGATAGCGCCGCAAGAGCATGTCGTGGTCGAGCACCTCGTGACGGATGCCGTTGCGTGTCAATACCGCGACCGATTGCGCGGCTGCCGCGTCGTCGGCGGCAGCCAGCCACAGCACACCGGTTTGCCGGAACAACGCCGGGTTTCCGATCCGCGCGAAAAAGTCCGTCCATGCAGGCAACGACTGCTGCGCCATCCGCGTGTAGATTTCATCCGGCCCATAGGCCATGCGGATCACCCGGGTTTCCCCACCGGAACTGGCGCGCGCGCTGGCCGGCCCGTACTTGTCGACCAATAGAACGCGTTGCCCGGCGCGCAACAGATGCCAGGCGGTCCATGCCCCGAACACGCCAGCGCCAACAACCACGGTGTCGTAGGTTTTGCCCATGGACGGATCTTCTGGCATGGACAATCGCGGCGCCAGCAGCGAGTGACCGCGCAGGCGAAACGGCGGCTGCTTCCGACCCGAGCCCCGGCGCTGCAGCCAGACAAACAAAAAGCCGCATCGCTGCGGCTTTCTGTCCCCATCCACCTCACCAACGTAGGGTGGGCTCAAGCCCACCTTCCACGGCGATCGATTCCCTTGTCCCGCTTCCGGTAGAAGGAGTCCGAAGGCGGATGAGGGCGCTCTACCTCCCCTTTACGCCACCGGCGCCGCGGCCACCGGACGTGACGTCTTCGCGAACCGCGCCGACAGATCCTTGCGCATGCTCTCCAGTCCCTGGTTCTTGCCCGACACCTTCAGCATCGCGTAGCCCTCCAGCGCCAGGCTCATCAGGTCGCTGCCCAGCGCCGATTCCGAATCCTGCGCACGCTCGGTCAACCGTTGCAGCCGCAGCAGACGCGGACGCAGCCTGTCCAGCGCGAGCAGATCGGCCTGGCCCTCGGCCAGCTTCATGCTCGGCGGCACCACCTGCGGGTTCTGCCCCAGCACACCCAGCGTCTGCCTACAGAACGCCTCGGACTTCTGCCCCATCCGCACCACATTGCGCTCGTCGCCATCCAGCGCGATCAACCCCACCAACTGCGCCTCCAGCGACGTCAACGCCGCATCGACCGCAGTCAACTGCGCATCGGACAAGGTCAGGGAAATCAGGTTCTGGCTCAAAGGGAACACTCCATGTTTTATGCAGCGCGACGGCGGATGCGGATGCATGCGGGGGTCGGGCTGTGCCTGGCTTAGTGGCTGGGCGGGGTGGAGTTTGGGGATGGGGGGCTCAGTTCGCCGTCGGTGAATACCGCTTGGGCGGCTAGGACTTTTCCGATCGCGGCTTCGACCGGATAAAGTTGCGTCGGCCAAGGGGAATCAAATTGTTCGAACAAACCTTTAAAAACATTGACGACATCCTGCACAAGGATGCCGGCTGTACCAGCGAGCTGGACTACACCGAGCAATCGTCCTGGCTACTGTTCCTCAAGTACCTCGATGCCTTGGAAAAAGAGAAGAAGTTCGAGGCCGAGGTGAAGGGGAAGAAGTACACCTTCCTGCTCGATAAGCCTTATCGCTGGGAAAGCTGGGCGGCGCCGAAGGGCAAGGATGGCAAGTTCGATCACAACAAGGCGATGGTCGGCGACGACCTGCGCGACTTCGTCAACGGAAAACTATTCCCGTATCTGCATGGCTTCAAGGCCAAGGCCAGCGGGCCTCAGACGCTGGAATACAAGATTGGCGAGATCTTTGGCGAGATCAAGAACAAGATCCAGTCCGGCTACAACCTGCGTGACGTGATCGAGCGCGTCGACGAACTCAGCTTCGGCTCGCACAAGGAAAAGCACGAGTTGTCGCATCTGTACGAGGCCAAGATCCGCAACATGGGCAATGCCGGGCGCAATGGCGGCGAGTACTACACGCCGCGCCCGCTGATCCGGGCGATGATTCGAGTTGTCGATCCGAAGATCGGCGAGCGCATCTATGACGGCGCGTGCGGCAGTGCCGGCTTCCTTTGTGAGGCGTTTGATTACCTGAGCAAGTCCAAGCTGTCGACCAAGGATGCTAAGGCGCTGCAGGAGAAGACCTTCTTCGGCAAGGAGAAGAAGTCGCTCGCCTATGTCATCGGCATCATGAACATGATCCTGCATGGCATCGAGGCACCGAACATCGTCCACACCAATACG
>JAQGOI010000149.1 GCA_028293685.1 Lysobacteraceae bacterium
GGATGCCGATGCCGCCGAGCTGCGCCATGGCCACGGCCAAACGCGCTTCGGTGACTGTATCCATCGCCGCGGCAAGGATCGGAAGATTGAGCCGCAGGTCGCGGGTCAGTCGCGTGGCGAGCGAGACGTCCTTGGGCAGGATCACCGAATGCGCGGGGACAAGGGAAACGTCGTCGTAGGTGAGTGCTTCAGCCTGGATACGCAGCATGGGCCGGTCCGGGGGGAATGAAGCGAGTCATTGTACCGCGCGGTGAGAACCTGCGGGTTGTCGCCGTCCTTGCCGCGCCGCCGCGCGCTTTGGCAATCGGATACCAGCGTTGGTATTCCGATCCCGACGGACCACTCCTACGAAGAGCCGTCCGCGGCCTCTGCAGCTTCCAGCGTGTTCTGCATCAAGGTCGCCACGGTCATCGGTCCAACGCCCCCGGGGACAGGCGTGATCCAGCTTGCGCGCTCGGCGGCGGCCTCGAAGCCGACATCACCCACCAGTCGTCCGTCATCGAGCCGGTTGATGCCGACATCGATCACGACGGCACCAGGTTTGACCCATTCGCCCGGAACAAGGGCTGGCCGGCCGACCGCCACGACCAGGATGTCGGCGCCGCGCACGCTGGCTTCGAGCACTTCGGCAGGCGTGAACTTGTGGCAGCAGGTCACGGTGCAGCCGGCGATCAGCAGTTCCAGGGCCATCGGCCGGCCGACATGGTTGCTGACCCCGACGATCGTCGCGCTGGCGCCGCGCACGGGCCGGTCGGTCCATGCCAGCAGCGTGGTGATACCGCGCGGCGTGCAGGGTCGCAGGCCGAATTGACGCAGCGCCAGATGGCCGACGTTCTCCGGATGGAAGCCGTCGACGTCCTTGCCCGGCGCGATGCGGTGGATCAGTGCCGTGGCGTCACGTCGATCGGGCAGCGGCAACTGCACCAGGATGCCGTGGACGTCCGGGTCGGCATTGAGGGTATCGATCAGCGCCAGCAGATCGTCATCGCTGGTGTCGGCCGGCAGGTCATGGTCGATCGCCCGGATCCCGACCTTTTCGGCGGCGCGACGCTTGTTGCGGACATATACGCCGGACGCCGGATCGCTGCCGACCAGCACCACCGCCAGGCCCGGACGTGAGCGACCCGATGCGGTGCGGGCGTCGACCCGCCCCTTCAATGCGTCGAGCAATTCCTCGGCAATGCGCCTGCCGTCGAGAATCCGGGCCTTCGGTTTCTTGGTCGCTGTCGCGCTCATGCAGGTGGGTCGATGCTGCGCTAGAGTCGGGTCACATTATCGCCTATCGAACATTCCCACATCGCCATGAACACCAGCGACTCCAATACCGTCGCGATCGAGGCCGCCGTGTTTCGACGCCTGATCCAGCATCTGATGCAGGACCGGCCCGATGTGCAGAACATCGACCTGATGATCCTTGCCGGCTTCTGCCGCAACTGCCTCTCGGACTGGTACCAGCAGGCAGCCGAAGGTCACGGCGTGGCCATGACGCGCGATGAGGCACGCGACGCCGTCTACGGAATGCCGTTCGGACAGTGGAAGGCGATGCATCAGGAGGACGCGACGCCGGAGCAGCTGGCGGCCTTCGAGGCGGCGCGTCGCAAGCCCGACGGGGCCTGAGCGGCAACAGAGGGTTGCTTGCTCACGGCTGAGGGATTGGGCACCGCGGCACAGGGGGAATCGCGCCAACCACGCAGTTCACGCAGCAAGCCGGTGGCGGGGCCGCCAACGGAAACGCATTCGGCTGGAGCGGTTCAGGCCGCGGCAGTTGCGCCAGTGCCGCGGGGGATTTCAATTTCAGCAATACGCTCCAATCCTGGCGGCTGAAGTTGCAATTCGCCGCGGCGTCGGGCGAACACGGCGGATCAACTCCGGAGCGCTGTGGCAACGCCCAGAAATTGCCGTTCCGGTTCACGCTGAGCAGTCGCATGGTCACGCCCTGCTGCACGTTGCCACCGATGGAATACACCCTGCCGTCGTTGTCGGGATTAACCGCAACGACGATGTCGCAATGCATGTTGAGCGAGCCGCTGTGGGAGTCGATGGCTGCGATCAGTCCCGAATAACCGTAGGCCCTGGCCGGGATCCGCACGTAGCACAGCAGGTCGCCAACGCCCGGTTTCGTGGTCGCCGGGTCCAGATACTGGAACGGGCTGGTGTCAGGGTGCAGCCACGCCTCGCGCACGTAATCGAAGTGGCTGGCGGACGCGCGGAATCCCGGCACCCCGGCCTTGAGCATGATCCAGGACACGAACGCTGCCGACCATGGGTTGTCGATGACGAATGCACGGCACGATGGCGACCCATTGCGATCTCCCGACGCGTAACCGCACTCGGAAGCGCCGGGAAATCCGCCCATCTGCCAGAGCAGGCCGCTTTCGCGCCAGTAGCCCGCAACACGACGCCAGGCTTCGGTGCCATCGGCGAGAAGGCTGGATTCGCCTTCCATGACGGTAATGCTGGCAATCCGCCCATCAGCAGCGATGAACGGGCGGTACCACAGCATGTTCTCGTTACAGGCAACCGCTGCGATGCGTGTTGAGGTCTCGTTTGAGGACAGCTGCTGCCGCAACACCGGGCAGACGTCCGCGGCATCCACAGCTGATGTCGCCAGCACCAACGCCCCAATAACAATCGCTCGACGCATCGACCAGGCCTTCCCATCCAACGCTTCGCAGGTGGAGAACCGAGCCCTACGCTCCAGCGCACGACGCAGCGTAGTCGATATACCCCGGGAACGGCCTGCCAGGCGCGCAGACCGCGCAGTCGGGATCGGGCGCAAGCCGCGTCTGGCGAAAGCGCATGGCGAGCGCGTCGAAGTGCAGCAATCGGCCCGTCAACGATTCGCCTAGATCCAGGATCAGCTTGATGGCCTCCGTCGCCTGCAACAGGCCGATGATCCCGGGCAGCACGCCCAGAACCCCGGCCTCGGCACAATTTGGAGCTGCCTGAGGGGGCGGCGGTTCGGCGAAGAGGCAGCGATAGCACGGCGCGCTGCCGCGTTGGCGGCCGGCATCGAAGACGCTCACCTGCCCTTCGAACCGAAGCACTGCCCCGTAGACCAAAGGAATTCCAAGATGTACGCAGGCGTCGTTGAGCAGGTAGCGGGCCGGGAAGTTGTCCGCGCCATCGATGGCAATGTCGACACCGTCCAGGTGCTTCTCGATGTTGGCGCCAGTCAGGCGTTCATCGATGGCTTCGATGCGGGTGCGCGGATTCAATGCCGCAAGCGTGGCCGCTGCCGACTCGACCTTTGGACGACCGATGCGCGCTTCGGTGTGCAGAACCTGCCGCTGCAGGTTGCTGCGGTCAACGATATCGTCATCCACCAACCGCAATGTGCCGACACCTGCGGCGGCAAGGTACAGCGCCGCTGGCGAGCCGAGTCCGCCAACGCCAAGCAGCAGCACGCGCGCCCCCTCCAAGCGCCGCTGTCCATGCAAGCCGATTTCAGGCAGGCGCAGATGGCGTGAATAGCGCTCGGAGAAGTCGGCGTCGATGGCCGGCCGTGTCATGGGCAATCCGAGGGCTTCCCACGCAGCGGTGCCTCCGCGCACCGATGCGACGTTGTAACCGCTCGCGACAAGCGCGTGCGACGCGACCAGCGAGCGGTTCCCCGTCTGGCAGATCAGCAACACTTCGGCGTTGCGGTCCGGCAAATGCGCTCCGGGTTGCGCCGTCAGCTCCCAGCCGGGCACGCCAAGCGCCCCCTCGGCCATGCCGAGCGCGCGTTCGTGGTCGTCCCGGACGTCGATCAGGATTGCGCCTCCAGCAAGTCGTGCCAGCGCCGTCCGGGGATCGATGTCGCGCATGCTCATGCCGCCATTATCGGCCGCCGCCGGTCAATACGGCAGCACGTCGACAATGGATCCCGCGTCGAACAGGCGCTCGCCTTCGGGCAACACGATCAGCGCGTCGGACCGCGCAGCAGCGGCAAGGCGGTGTGACCCGTCCGCCGGGTCAGGGGTAACGTTGAGCATCGCATCGCCGCCCGAGTGCACCCGGCCACGCAGGAATTCCCGACGCGGATTGCGCTTGTCGAATCCATGCGACAGGCGTGCCTTCCAGCATTCGCGTGGCTCTGCCCTGCCCTGCAGACCGTCGAGCAGGCTGCGGCCGAGCGTCAACCAGGTTGCCAGGACGGACACCGGATTGCCCGGCAAACCGAGAAACTGCGCCCGTCCGAGCGTCCCGAACAGCAGCGGCATGCCCGGCTTCATCTGGACCTTCCAGAAATGCACCTGGCCGCGGGATTGCAACATCTCTGGGATGAAATCCTTTTCGCCCGCCGACACCGCGCCGCACGTCAGCACCACGTCGAAACTGGACGCCGCATCCATCAGCGCCGCCGTCATGCGTCCGGCATCGTCTGGCAACGTCGGCCACGCGGTTGGCTGCAGGCCTTCGGCACGCAGCAGCCCCATGAGCAACGCGCGGTTGCTGTTGTAGATTTCGCCGCGTCGAAGCGGCAGTCCAGGCTCGATCAACTCGTCGCCGGTGGTGAAGACAGCGACCGTTGGACGACGCGCGACAGTGACTTGTGCCTGCCCGGCCGATGCGAGCATCGCCACTCGGGTAGCCGTCAACACACTGCCGTTTTGCACGATGCGTTCTCCGGTGCGCAGATCCTCACCCGTCCGGCGGACGTGCGCCCCTTGCTGCAGTGGACCGGTGGTGTACACGCGCCCCGCTTCAATGCGGGTCATTTCACGCATGACGATCGAATCGGCACCCGACGGCAGCGCCGCGCCTGTGGTGATACGGACACACTGACCCGCGCCAACGACAAGATTCAACGCACAGCCGGCGAATTGATCGCCGATGACAAGCAGGCCTTCAGTCGATGCGGTCGACACATCCGCGTACCGGAATGCGAAACCGTCCATCGCGCTGTTGTCGAATGGCGGCAACGGCATCGTTGCCAGGACGTCCCGGGCGGCAATACGGTCGTAGGCATCCGACAACGAAACCCGTTCTTCCGGCAGGCGATGGCTGCCAGCCACCCCGTCGATGATTGTCTGGGCCTGGCTGAACGAAATCCTTGTCGGAAACCCGCTCACGGCCGCAGGCGCCTGCCAGCTGCCGCGAGATCCGCGGGTGTGTTCAGGTTGCCGACACGTCCTTCGCGCAAGCGCGCGGCGGACATGGCAAGCGCGTCCTGCAGCGCGTGGACACTGAAATCCGCGCGGGAAATCGCAGCATCGGTTGCCGGTCGGGCCGTCTCCACGTGCCACAGCGCCAACAGCGGCTGTCGGCCGTCATCGTCGACAGCGAACGATCCCTTCGAAGCGGCGTGCCCGACGAGCGTTGGAACCACGCCATCGCTGACATCGATCACGTCCACCGGAACGGTCAGCAACCATGGCGTGCGGCACGCGCGCAACAACGCATCCAGGCCACCCATGGGTCCAATGTCTGCGATGGTGTCGGAGACAGTCGAAAGTCCGTGCCTGGCATAACGCCCAAGGTTGGCATTGGCGCTGACAAGCACGGCCTGCATCCGCGGGCGCAATGCGCGAACGATCCGAAGCACCTGCGGCTCGCCGTCCCGCTCAAGCCACGCTTTGTCGATGCCGCCGAGCCGTGTTGCGCGGCCGCCGGCAAGAATGCCGAGGGTGAGGTGTTGCGGTTGCAACAAGACGTTCAAGTCGTCACTACGCGGCGAAGCGCTGGCAACGCCACGGCCGTGTACCGACCTGCGCGTTACTTCCCGCGTTTGACATGCCGGATCAGGCGACGCTTCTTGGCGACCTGCTTGTCGGTGAGCACGTTCTTCTTGTCCTTGTACGGATTCTCGCCTTCCTTGAAGACGAAGCGCACTGGCGTACCGACCAGCTTGAAGCGCTTGCGGAAGAAGTTTTCGAGGTAACGCCGATAGGTGTCCGACAGCGTACGCAAGCGGTTGCCGTGGACGATGAAGGTCGGCGGATTCTCGCCGCCCGGGTGCGCGAAGCGCAGCTTCGCCACGTGCCCACGCACGACCGGCGGCGGATTGGTCTCATAGGCGACTTCAAGCGCCTTGGTGACTTCGGCGGTGCTGAACTTGTGCGTCGCCGATCTGTGCGCGCTGTGGATTGCCTTGAACAGCTCGCGCAACCCCGAACCGTGCAGCGCGGAGATGCGGATCGATTCGGCCCAATCGACGAAGCCCAGCTTGCGTGCGACCAGCGTATCGGTCTGCTTGCGCTGGTAGTCGCTTTGACCATCCCACTTGTTCACCGCGATGACCAGCGCACGCCCCGCATCAAGCACGGCGCCCAGCACCGTTGCATCCTGGTCGGTAACACCTTCACCGGCGTCGAGCATGATCACGGCGACCTGGCAGTGTTCGATCGCCTGCAGGGTTTTAACCACCGAAAACTTCTCGATCGCTTCTTCGACCTTGCCGCGCCGACGCAGTCCGGCGGTATCGATCAGGCGATACTTGCGGCCGTCGCGCTCCAGGTCGACCGCGATCGAATCGCGCGTCGTCCCCGGCACGTCGGAAGCGATCATGCGGTCCTCGCCGAGGATGCGGTTCACCAGCGTCGATTTGCCGACATTCGGCCGGCCGACGAATGCGATGCGGATGCGGTCGGGATCGTTGTCCAGGATTTCGGCATCGCCGTCATCCGGCAGCGTGGCAAGCACGCGCGCGAGCAGTGTGTCGATCCCTTGCCTGTGGGCAGAGGACACCGGGAGAACGTCCTTGATGCCATAGCGCGCAAACTCGGCAAGCGCCGTCTGTGCGTCGATGCCGTCGGTCTTGTTGACGACCAGGAAGGTCGGCGTGGCGACCTTGCGCAACCACGCAAGAATATCGTCGTCGAGCGACGATGCGCCCTCGCGCCCATCGACAATGAACAGGATGAGGTCGGCTTCTTCGGCCGCGGCCCGCGACTGCCTGGCCGTGGCGCCGGCCAATCCCTCGTCGCTGCCGTCGATGCCGCCGGTGTCGACCAGCACGAACGGATTGTCGGGGTCGAGCCTGCAAACGCCGTAGTTGCGATCGCGCGTCACGCCAGGCTCGTCATGGACGAGCGCATCGCGCGTGCGCGTCAACGCATTGAACAACGTCGACTTACCAACGTTGGGACGACCGACGAGCGCGACGAGAGGGAGCATTCAGTAACCCGGAATCAGGATTCGAGAGGCGGGAATCGTCGACGTGGAACCAGCAAGGCAGGAATGGCAGCAGCGCTTTGATCCTGCGTGTCGATTCGATGCCCTATCGCCGATGCTCGATATCCGTCTTCACTTCCCGATGCGATAGGCGCTGAGTCCGCCGTCCACGTTCTGGGAAACCAGAATTCCGTCCGCTACGACGGGAGCCGAACGCAGCGCATCCTTGCCGGTGCGGATGCGCGCGGCAAACGCGCCATCGGTGAGCTTGAGCCAGTGCAGGTAGCCGTCAGCGTCACCGACGACTGCATACTCGCCCTGCACGGCCGCACCAGTGACGTTGCGTCGCGCAAGGGCGTCCTGCTGCCACAAGCCGCTGCCACCCGCCTTGTCGATTCCCCACACGGTACCCGAGGCACCAGAAACCACGACGCGATCAGCGGAGACGGCAGCCTGGCCTGAACCACCCGCGTCATGCGCCCACAGCGGACGACCGCTCGGTGCGTCCAGGGCGACGGTCTGTTTCTTGTAGCTCGTGGCGTACAGCGTCGTTCCGTCAAGCACGGGGCTGCCATCGACATCGGCCATGCGCTCCAGCTCGGTGCGCCCCTGCGCCTCGGCGACGGTCTGCTCCCACAACGAGTGACCGTCGGAAACAGCCAGCGCGTCCACGGTGCCGTCGTCGTTGTCGACGAACACGTACCCGGGACCGAGCACCGGCGCAGCGTTGCCACGCACGGTCAAGGCTGGCATCGGATGGTCCCAGAACCAGCGGCGTTGCCCGGTGGCTGCGTCAAATGCCGAGACGCGACCGTCGTTGGAATGCACGAAAACCAGTCCCTGCCCGATCGCCGGTGCGGCGATCACTTCATTGCCGACTTTCGCCGTCCATTTCTGCGCGCCGGTGGACGCATCCAGGGCGACGATATCGCCCTCGAGGCTTCCCGCGACAACCAGTCCGTCCCCGACACCAGGCCCGCCAGAAAGCGGCAACTTGGAATCGTAGTGCCACAGGACCGCGCCGGTCTGGAGGTCGAACGCGCGCACGCCGCCGTGGACGGCCGCTGCATAGACGTGACCGTCGGCGATCGCCGGTCGTTGCCCGGCGCCGATGCGGCCTTCACCCTTGCCTGCGCTTGCGGACCATAAGCGGACGTCAGTGGCCGACGGAGTAAACGTCGTCAGCGCCGCGGGCTTGAGCGCGCGGTCCTTCTTGTTGGTCATCAGGTTCTTGATGCTGCTGCAACC
>JAQGOI010000165.1 GCA_028293685.1 Lysobacteraceae bacterium
GTTGACCCTAACTGATTGAAACCCTTACAATTCCGCTTCTGTCCGCCCTCGACGGCGTTCAGGCGACCAAAAATAACTACAGAGGAAGTCTGGTCATGTACGCAGTTGTTGTTACGGGCGGTAAGCAGTACCGCGTGATGCAGGGCGAACGCCTTCGTGTCGAATTGCTCGATCTTGAAGCCGGTAAGGATGTCACGTTCGACCAGCTGTTGATGCTGGGCGACGGTGAAGGCGTGAAGCTCGGCGACGCGCTCAAGGGCGCGAGCGTCACCGCCAAGGTGCTCGGTCATGGCCGCGCCGACAAGATCCGCATCGTCAAATTCCGCCGCCGCAAGCATCATCGCAAGCAGATGGGCCATCGGCAGCATTACACCGAAATCGAAATCACCGGCATCGCCGGTGGTGAAAAAAAGAACTAAGGAGACGCAGTCATGGCACATAAAAAGGGCGTAGGTTCCTCGCGCAACGGCCGCGACTCCAACCCGAAATACCTCGGCGTCAAGATCTATGGCGGCCAGGCGATCGATGCTGGCAATATCATCGTGCGTCAGCGCGGCACGCAGTTCCATCCGGGCATGGGCGTTGGCCTGGGCCGCGACCACACGCTGTTCGCGCTGATCAACGGGAAGGTGGAGTTCTCGGTGAAGGGCTTGAAGAAGCGCCGCACCGTGAGCGTCGTCGCCGCGTAATCGGCGCACGCTTCGAATCGGAGGCCCCGCTTCGGCGGGGCTTTTCGTTTCGGAGCCGTGATTCGTGATCTGCAAAAGCGAAGGTCGCGCTTTCGCCGCCCGTTAGAATCCGAGGCACGAGCACCCGTTGTTTCGAATCACGAATCACGAACAACCAATCACGAATCCCTGCTCCCATGAAACTCGTCGACGAAGCTGAAATCACCGTTACCGCCGGCAATGGCGGCGATGGCTGCATCGGCTTTCGCCGTGAGAAGTTCATTCCGCTCGGCGGGCCGGATGGCGGCGATGGCGGCAGCGGTGGCGCAGTCTGGTTGCAGGCCGACGAAAACCTCAACACGCTGGTGGACTTCCGTCACCAGAAGCAGTTCAAGGCGCAGCGCGGCGAAAACGGCATGGGCCAGCAGCGCTATGGCAAGGCAGGCGACGACGTGACGATCACCGTGCCGGTCGGCACCGTGGTCATCAACGTGGCCACCGACGAAGTCATCGGAGACCTGACTACCAACGGCGATCGCCTGCTCGTTGCCAAGGGCGGCCGCGGTGGCCTTGGGAACATGCATTTCAAAAGTTCGACCAACCGCTCGCCAAGGCGCGCGACGCCGGGGACGGAAGGCGAACAGCGGCTGTTGAAGCTGGAGTTGAAGTTGCTCGCCGACGTCGGGTTGCTCGGCTTCCCGAATGCCGGCAAATCGACGTTCGTGCGTGCCGTATCGGCCGCCACGCCTAAAGTCGCCGACTATCCGTTCACGACGTTGTATCCGAACCTCGGCGTTGTCAGCGTCGAAGTCGGACGCAGCTTCGTCATCGCCGATATCCCAGGCCTGATCGAGGGCGCAGCAGAAGGCGCTGGATTGGGAAGCCTCTTTCTGCGCCATGTGCAACGCACACGCTTGCTGCTGCATCTGGTCGACATCGCCCCCATGGAGGGTGGCGTCGAAGTGCCGCCCGCCGAACAGGTGCGCGCGATCGAGAACGAACTGCGCAAATACGATCCGGCGATGTTGGAGAAACCCCGATGGCTGGTCCTCAACAAGGCCGACCTGATGTTCGAGGACGAAGCCCGGGAGCGCGCCCGGCAGGTCGTCGCAGAACTGGGTTGGGAACAGCCGTGGTTCCTGGTCTCGGCGATCGGGCGCGAAGGCACCTGGCCGATCATGCTTGAAGTACAGGCGTTCTTCGATCGGTTGCGCGAGGATGCTGCCCAGCTTGCCAATACCGCAGGCGTCCCGGCGCGCGACGCTGTTGCCAATATGCCATCCCCAGGTGCGCCGTCACCGGAAGGTACCGATGCAGTGTGAGGTGATGTTTCGGACAATAAAAAACCCGGCCGAAGCCGGGTTTTTTCGTGCTGCCGAAGCGACGGCCTCAGGCGGCCTGCAGCGCCTTGATGCGCGCGGTAAGGCGACTCTTGTGGCGGGCGGCCTTGTTCTTGTGGATCAGGCCACGCGCGCTGAAGCGGTCGAGGATCGGCTGGGCGACGGCGAAAGCAGCGGTGGCACCGGCGGCGTCCTGCGCTTCAAGCGCCTTGAGTACTTTCTTGACGGCAGTGCGCAGCATCGAGCGCTGGCCGGCGTTGCGGGCATTGCGCACGACAGCCTGCTTGGCGCGCTTCTTGGCGGACTTGATGTTGGCCACGTAGGAATCCTGGGAGCTGTAGAGAAAATGGGTTTTGGCGCGGGTAGACAGGAAAGTATGGGCGATTCAGCCACTTGGGTCAACGCCGGGACGAGCCACCGCGAGGATCGAGCCTCGTGACGCGGCCCAACATGCTGCGGGGGCTGTTGTCATTCAGCAGCATGACGATGGTCAGCCGGGTCTTCGGCCTGGTCCGGGACATCGTCATCAGCCATGTTTTCGGCGCCAATGCCGCGACGGACGCCTTCTGGGTCGCGTTCCGGATTCCAAATTTCATGCGCCGGCTGTTCGCCGAGGGCTCGTTCACGACCGCCTTCGTACCGGTATTCACCCAGATCAAGGAAACCCGCCCGCACGGCGACCTCAAGACCCTGATTTCGCGCACGGCCGGCACCTTGGGTGGGGTGCTGCTGGTGATCGTCGGGATCGGAATGGTGTTCACGCCGCAGGTGGCGTTGCTGTTTTCGCCCGGCGCCGTTGCCGACCCCGGAAAACTCGCTCTCACCATCCAGCTGCTGAGGCTGACGTTTCCGTTCCTGTTGTTCGTTTCGATGACCGCGCTCGCAGGTGGCGCACTGAACAGCTTCCATCGCTTTGGCATGCCCGCGCTGGCGCCCGTGATCCTCATCATCT
>JAQGOI010000166.1 GCA_028293685.1 Lysobacteraceae bacterium
TCGGAGCCATGCAGTTTTTCACCGGCGCGAGCGGCGATGTACAGCGTCACGATCTTGTCGAAATCCTCGCTGGCCCGGCGCCCGAGGGAGTTGTTTGCGGACTGTCCCGGTTCCAGCAGGTCCAACTCGGATTGCAGGGTCGGGTCGACCGCCGGATAGCCGTCGCTCCCCAGTTCAGCCTGGAGCATCTCGCCGATGGTCGGCTCAACGCGCGCGCCGTCGCGCTTTACGTCCACGCGACGGCCCTGTCCCGGCTTGCGGGGGCGGCCAAAAAAATAGATGGCGGCGATCAGCAAGGCGCCGGCGAGCAGGATTCCGGTTCGCAACAGCCACACGTCCGACATCACGTTCTCCTTAATGCTTTTCTCCTTCCCTTTTCAAGGGAAGGCCGGGACGGGGATGGGGCCTTCTGGACTGACGGGGGATCCATCCCCACCCACCCCTCCCCCCTGGGGGGAGGGCTTTCACACGCTCGATTCTGCTTCCTTTACGCGGCGCCCGCGAGACGCGCTGCTTCCGCCAGATCGACGGAGACCAGGCGGCTGACCCCAGGCTCACGCATGGTAACGCCACTCAACTGCTGCGCCGCTTCCATCGTCGCCTTGTTATGAGTGACGAAGAGGAACTGGACCTGCTCGCTCATCTCGCTGACCAAAGCGGTGAAGCGGCCGACGTTGGCTTCGTCCAGCGGTGCGTCGACTTCGTCGAGCAGGCAGAACGGCGCCGGATTCAGCCGGAAGATCGCAAACACCAGCGCTACCGCGGTCATCGCCTTCTCGCCGCCGGACAACAGCGAGATGTTGGACACGCGCTTGCCCGGTGGCCGCGCCATGATCGCAACACCGGTGTCGAGCAGGTCCTCGCCCGTCAGCTCGAGGTAGGCGTGACCGCCACCGAACAGGCGCGGATACAGCTCCTGCACACCGGCGTTGACGCGATCGAAGGTGTCCTTGAAACGGCCGCGGGTCTCCCGATCGATCTTGCGGATCGCGTCCTCGAGTGTTTCCAGCGCCGTCGTGAGGTCGGCATCCTGCGCGTCGAGATAGTCCTTGCGCTGCGCAGCCTCGGCGTGTTCGGCGATGGCGGCCAGGTTGACCGGTTCGAGCCGGCGCAACTTTGCGTCCAGGTCGGTCACCGTCTTTTCCCAGGCCGCCAAGTCGGCGTCGTCAGCCAGCGTGGCCACGACATCCTCCAGCACGAATCCTGCGCTGACGACGGCGTCGGACAACTGTGCGGCCTTGAGCTCGAGTGCCTGCTGATCAAGGCGACGCTGCGAGATTTTCTCGCGCTGTGCCAGCGATTGCTCATCGCGCTGATGGCGCGTCTGTTCGAACCCGCGCAGTTCGTTGTCGATGCCTTCGAGCACCGACCGTGCCGTGGCAAGGCTTTTTTCGGTACGCACGCGCTCTTCGAGGGCAACCTGCCGCTCCCGCTCGAGCGTAGTGACCGGCGCGTCACCTGCAGACAGCTGCGCGACCAGGTCGCCCAGGCGGGTATCCAGCTGGCCGCGCTGGCTGCCCATGCGTTCGAGCGACTGTGCCAGCGCCGCCATCTGTGCGCGCTGCGATTCCAGCGTCAAAGCGAGTGCATGCGCCTGATCGCGTGAGGCGCGGGCAGCAGCACGCGACTCGTCGCGCGCTTCGACCAGCGTGCGGCGTTCGTTGTCCAATGCGTGGCGGGCGGTTTCGAGTTCGCCCATCCTCGCGACGGCCTGCTCGAGCAGGGAACGCGCCTCGCGCGCCTGGTCGCGACTGGTTTCCAGGGTGGCGACGAGTTGCGTTGTCTCGGCGTCGATCCGCTCGATGCGGTTGCGTGCCGACTCCAGCCGCCCCTGCTGGCTCTGCAGTTGCCCGGCGAGTTCCGCCGCGCTTCGATGGCCATGATACGAGGCGCGCTGCGCGTCCTCGCGCTGCTGTTCGGCAGCCAGCAGGTTGTCGCGAAGACCCGTCAATGTCTGGTTGAGCACGTGTTCCTGGTTCTGCAGCCGCTCGATCCCCGACCGCAGCGACTGGATCTCCCGCGCTCGAAGCAGTGCACCCTGCTGGGCGGCACCCGACCGCACTATGCGAACCCATCCAGCGCCGAGGCGCTCGCCATCGCGGGTGATCACCGATTCGCCGTTGGCGATTCGCGGCAACATCGCACGGGCATCCGCCAGCGATTCGGCGGCGTGGAACCTGGACAGGATTCGACGGATCGCCGCAGGTCCCTGCACCTTGGCCGCGAGTGACGTCGCGGCAAAAGACTCCGGACTTTCGTCCACCGATACCAACGCCAGCCGGCCTTCGCCAAGGTCGCCCAGGGCCTCGACCAGGGCTTCGGGAGCCTCGACGAGAACGCCTTCAATCAACTGGCCGAGCGCGGTCTCGACGGCGTTTTCCCAGCCGGTATCGACGACCAGTTTTTCGCCCACACGCGTGGCCGAGTCCAGTCCATGCGCCTGCAGCCATGCTGTCGCTGCGCCCTGCTCCTGCCCGAGGGCGGCATGCTGCAGCGCTTCCAGCGACGCCAGGCGTCCGCGACTGGCCTGTGCCTGCTTGCGCACCTCGGCAAGCTCGGTCTGGGCCGTGCGTTGTTGCTCCTGCAGTGCGGTCAGCGCCTGCTTGCGGGTTTCGACGTGTTCATTGAGGCCGTCAAGCGACTGCTTCTGCGCATCGTGCTGCGCCTGTATCCGGGCGAAGGCATCCGCCAGCGCAGTGAGGTCGAGGCCGGCACGCTCCTCGGCCAGTTGCTGGCGGCGGCGTTCGGCATCGAGCGCCTGGCGATCCAGGTAGTCGACACGCGTGCGCTCGACGTCGCCGGCGCGGGCGGCTTCGGACTGCGCGCGTACGTGGGCGTCCCAGCGTTGCTGCCAGTCGGCGAGCTTCGCCTCGGCGTCACGCAGTGCGTCCTGCCGCGACACATCGTCGGCCTGAAGTTGCGCCAGCCCGGGTTCGGCCTGCGCGATGGCACCGCGCAGCGTGCCGAGCTTCGCTTCATCGGCATTGATGTGATTGGCGATCTCGGACAGCGCACTTTGCGCTTCATCGCGGGCGCGCTGCAGGCGTTGGCCCATTTCGCGCTGGTGTGCGATCTGCTGTTCGATGCGGGCGAGCGTGCCGCCAACTTCGTAGCCTTCCGCCTGCGCCTTGTTGAGCGCCTGCGCGGCGTCCTCGCGGCGCACGCGCCCGGTTTCGATCTCGCGCTCGGCCTCGCGTTGCTCGGCGATCAGCTGCTGCAGGCGGGTTTCCTCCTGCGACATCTTCTCGCGCAGCGTCTGCAGCCGTGCATCGAGGCCGCGGAATTCCAGCGCCTTCCACTCGGCGTCGCGGATGAGACGTTCGCCCTGCAGGACCTGGTACTGCTCGGCCTGGCGTGCCTGGCGCTTGAGGTGTTCGAGTTGCTTGCCGACCTCATCGCGCAGGTCGCTCAGGCGCTCGAGATTCTCGCGGGTGTGGCGGATGCGTGTTTCGGTTTCCTTGCGGCGCTCCTTGTATTTGGAGATGCCGGCGGCTTCCTCCAGGTAGACGCGCAGGTCTTCCGGCCGCGCCTCGATGATCTGGCTGATCATCCCCTGCTCGATGATCGAGTAGCTGCGCGGGCCGAGCCCGGTGCCGAGAAACAGATCGGTGATGTCGCGACGGCGGCAACGCGTGCCGTTGAGGTAGTAGTTGCTGATCGAATCGCGGCTGACCGTGCGTTTGACCGAGATCTCGTTGAAGGCGGCGAATTCGCCGGTGATCGTGTGGTCGGCGTTGTCGAAGATCAGTTCGACCGTCGCCTGCGACACCGGCTTGCGCGCCGAGCTTCCTGAAAAAATCACATCCGTCAGCGAATCGCCACGCAGGCGGCTGGCCGCGCTTTCGCCCATCACCCAGCGGATGGCGTCGATGATGTTGGACTTGCCGCAACCGTTGGGGCCGACCACGCCGGTCATGTTGGTCGGCAGGTGCAACGTGGTCGGATCGACGAAGGATTTGAAGCCGGAAAGCTTGATGGTGGACAGGCGCATGCGGCGGTCGGGGGTCCGGCTGTGGCGCGAATGTCGCGCGGATCAGGAGCAACACGAGATGTCAGGCGCAACCAGCTGATTTTGCTGGAACATATTCCGCATCGGCGGGACGCGCCAGCGTGAGTATAGCGAGCTTGAGCGACGGCGTCGTCGACCGTTTCAGGCCGAAAGCGGCCGGCGCACGCCGGATTCGGGATCGAAGAAATGCAGGGCGCCTGCCTCGATCGACAACGGCAGCACGTCACCCACGGCTGGCAATGTTTCGGGACTGAACCGCGCCACGAGCCCTTGGCTGCCGAAGCGGAGGTTCGCAAAGACGTCGCTGCCGATGGGTTCGACCACTTCCACCTCGGGAGCGAAGGACGGCTCGTGCGATCCAGCAACGTGCAGCGCTTCGGGCCGGATGCCCATTGCAATCTCCTGCCCCAGCCAAGCGTCGGGAATGTCCGTGGCCGGCAGTGGAATGCTGGTTCGGTCACCGAGATCGAGCCGCAATCCGTCGGACCGGTGCAACCGGCCCCGCAGGACATTCATCGCGGGACTGCCAAGGAACGTCGCCACGAAGAGATTGGCCGGATGCCGGTACAGGGCCATCGGCGTGTCGACCTGCTGGATGACGCCATCCTTGAGCACCACGATGCGCTGGCCGAGCGTCATCGCCTCGATCTGGTCGTGGGTGACATACACCATCGTTGCCTTGAGCTGGCGGTGCAGCCGCGCGATTTCCACGCGCATCGACAGCCGCAGCTTGGCATCCAGGTTGGACAGAGGCTCGTCGAGCAGGAAGACCTGCGGCTGCCGCACCAGCGCACGCCCCAGGGCAACCCGCTGGCGTTGTCCGCCCGACAGCACGGCCGGCTTGCGATCCAGCAGAGCGCCGAGCTCCAGCGTCCGCGCAGCGTCATCGACCCGGCTTGCGATGTCGGCCCGCGCGAGCCCGCGCAACTTGAGGCCAAAGCCGAGGTTCTCGCCAACCGTCATGTGCGGATAGAGCGCGTAGTTCTGGAACACCATCGCGATATCCCGGTCCTTGGGCGCAACGTCGTTGACGACGCGATCGCCGATGCGCAGACGGCCGCTGCTGATCGTTTCCAGCCCGGCGATCATCCGCAGCAGTGTCGACTTGCCGCACCCCGACGGCCCCACGAGGACCAGCAGCTCGCCGTCCGCCACCTCGAACGTCGCGTCGTGGACAGCAACGAAACCATTCGGGTAGGTCTTGCGGACCTGTTCCAGTTGCACACTCGCCATGCCGCCTTCCCCCGTCACTGCCAGCACGATGCAATTGTCCAGTCGCTGGGCTATTCTGCCATGTAATCGTTTTCACACCGCAGCACCAGACCACTTCCGGGAGCCTGTAAATGAGCCAGCCGTCTGCCGGGGGATTCACCTTTCCGGAGGGTTTCCTGTGGGGCGCGGCGACGGCTGCGCATCAGATCGAAGGCTCGCCGTTGGCCGATGGCGCCGGGCCCAGCATCTGGACCCGATTCGCCCACACCCCCGGGATGATCTTGAATGGCGACACCGGTGATGTCGCCTGCGATCACTACCGCCGCTGGAAAGACGACGTCCGCCTGATGCGCGAGCTGGGCCTGCAGGCCTATCGCTTCAGCGTGTCGTGGTCGCGGATCCTGCCGCAAGGCACCGGCGCCATCAATCAGGCGGGGCTCGACTTCTATTCGCAGCTGGTCGACGAATTGCTCGCCAATGGTATCGAGCCATTGCTGACGCTGTACCACTGGGACTTGCCGGCGGCGCTCGAAGATCGCGGCGGCTGGCTCAATCGCGACAGTGCCGACTGGTTTGCCGAATACGCGCGCGTCATGTTCCGCGCGCTCGACGGCCGGGTCAGGAAGTGGGTCACGCTCAACGAACCCTGGGTCGTCACCGACGGCGGATATCTGCACGGCGCGCTGGCCCCGGGACATCGCAACCGTTACGAAGCGCCCATCGCTTCGCACAACCTGATGCGCGCGCACGGCATGGCGGTCGAGGCCTATCGCGCCGAGGGGCGCCATGAGATCGGACTGGTCGTCAATATCGAGCCCAAGTACGCGGCGTCGGATTCGTCGCAGGACCAGGCCGCCGTCGAGCGCGCACACGCATACATGAACGGGCAGTACCTGGACCCGGCGGTGCTTGGCAGTTACCCGGAGGAACTGAAGGTCATTTTTGGCGACGCGTGGCCGCAGTGGTCGCAGGCCGACATGACGCTCATCCGGCAACCACTTGACTTCATCGGCATCAACTACTACACGCGCAGCGTGACCGAGGCGAACGACAGCTATCCGCTCAACGCGGGCGCCGTCAGGCAACCGCTCGGCACCTACACCGAAACCGGATGGGAAGTGTTTCCGCAGGGCCTTGTCGATCTGCTGATCTGGGCCCGAGATCGTTACGGCAACATCCCCACCTACATCACCGAGAATGGCGCCGCGTTTTTCGATCCGCCGGTGGCCGAACACAACCGCGTGCGTGACCCGCTACGCACCGACTATCTGCACAAGCACCTGCGTGCCGTGCATGAAGCCATCCAGGCCGGTTGCGACATCCGCGGCTACATGGTGTGGTCGCTGCTCGACAACCTGGAATGGTCGCTGGGTTATTCCAAGCGGTTTGGTATCGTCCACGTCAATTACGCAACGCAGCAACGCACGCCGAAGGACAGTGCGCGCTGGTATGGCGACGTCATCGCCTCGCACGGCCGTTCGCTGGCGGATCCGGTACCCGGCTAGGGCTGCCTGGAGATCTGAATGCTCGACCGGGCTGACATCGCCGATCCAACCTTTGCGAAGCAGCCATGACCACGTTGGTGCAGCACGCGTTGCTAGGCGATATCGGCGGCACCAACGCCCGCTTTGCGCTGGCGCTGGTCGGACCCGTTGCCACGCTGCTCACCGACAGCATCAAGACATACGCCGTGGCGGATTTCCCATCGCTGGCCGCCGCGGCACGTCATTACATGGACGGCACATCGGTCGAGGCGACCTTTGGCGTCTTCGCCGTTGCCGGCCGCGTGGATGGTGACGAAGCACGCATGACCAACCATGCATGGGTGATTTCGGCGCGACGCGTCCGTGATGCCCTCGGCCTCGATGCCTTGTACCTGGTCAACGACTTCGTCGCCCAGGCGGCGTCGATCCGGTTGTTGC
This sequence comes from Lysobacteraceae bacterium, assembly GCA_028293685.1. Taxonomy (GTDB): domain Bacteria; phylum Pseudomonadota; class Gammaproteobacteria; order Xanthomonadales; family Xanthomonadaceae; genus Cognatiluteimonas. The sequence goes on from JAQGOI010000166.1 coordinate 7,144, forward strand.
AGGCCGCCGACATCGTCGCCCTTGGTGCGCCGCCATGGCGGCCGCTGGCGACACCCGCTACCTACGCGATCCTCGGCCCGGGCACAGGACTCGGGATGGGTGGGCTGATGGTCCGTGGCGGACGCCACTACCCGCTCGCGACGGAGGGCGGACACGCCAGTTTTGCACCGGGCACCCCCGAAGAAATCGAAATCCTGGGACGCCTGTCGGCCGACTACGGGCGCGTTTCCAATGAACGCCTGGTCAGCGGCGGCGGACTGGTCAACATCCATCGCGCGCTCAGCGCGATCGCCGGGCTCGATCCGGGCCCAATGCAACCGGCGGACATCACTGCACGTGCGGCAGGCGGCGATCACCGCTGCATGCGCACGGTCGATATCTTCTGCGCGGTGTTCGGTGCCGTCGCCGGCGACCTGGTGTTGACGCTGGGCGCCTGGGATGGCGTCTTCCTCAGTGGCGGGATGGTCCCGCGAATGCTTCCAGCGTTGCAGCACTCGGGATTTCGCCAGCGGTTCGAAGGCAAGGGACGCTACGCGCCGGCGATGGCCAGCGTCGCGACGCTGGCCGTCGTGCACCCGCAACCCGGTCTTCTTGGTGCGGCGGCCCTTGCCAGTGATCGCGCGTTCCTGGAGGAACGTTGATGCGCGAAGGCCAGCGAACAATCGAGCGCTGGTTGCCAACGCTGGAGTTTCACATCCACTCCAACGAAGACGTCTGGAAGTTGGCGGTTGCCGCCATCGTCGCGAGGGCGTTGCAGGAGCGCAGGCGGCTGACGCCGTCCGCCCGTCCACGGCTGCTGGTTTCAGGAGGCAGCACGCCGGCGCCCGTGTTCCGGGCGCTGTCGCAATCGACGCTCGACTGGCCACATGTCGACATCGCACTGGTGGACGAACGCTGGCTTCCTTCAACGGATCCCGACAGCAACGCGCATCTGGTGCGGGAGCACCTGCTGCGCGGAGCGGCACGCGACGCCCGGTTTGAATTGCTTGCACGCCCGAACCGCTCTATCGAAACCGCCGTCAGCGATGCCAACCTGCACGCGAAACATCCCGCCGACATCGTCATGCTGGGCATGGGCGACGACGGGCACACGGCGTCGTTGTTCCCACGGATGCGGGACCTAAATCGCGCGCTTGCCACCCCGCTCGCCTACATTGCGGTCGACGCGAGCGGCTGCCCCGGCGCGGGTCCATGGCCACGCCGCATCAGCCTGACACCCGCCGGGCTGGCGCCGGCAGGCGTGCGCATGCTGCTGATCCGCGGCCAGCAGAAACGCGCGCTGCTCGAGCGCGTCGTCAAGGGAACCGACCCCCATGAGTATCCGGTGCGACTGGCATTCACCACGCCGGGTGCGATCCTGCAGGTCCACTGGTGCGCTTAGCTGCAGCGGCCCCGCGGGGTGCGTCGATGGTCACGTCAGCAGGCGACCGCGCGATCCTGAGCTCGCCGCCGTGCCACGGCATGGGTTTTCCGTTGACGCGCGCCCTGCCCGGCGTTCCGGCATAGGGCCACGTGAGGACAAGCCCGCCTGGGGGCATGATCCCGGCCTCGACGTGCAGGCGCAGTGCGCCGTCGGTTTCACGTAACGAATAGCCAAGCAATCCGTACGGCGTGTGCAAGCCGGAAACAGCGATTCCAGGACCGCGCATCCAGTCACCTGGAATGCCCGCTGCGAGCACCAGCGCATCGCCTCGCTCATACGCGAACATGTCGAGTACGGAGCGTGCGTAATCCGATGCGACCCATGCGTGCGGCAGGTCGCCTACAAAAAACGGCTTCCTGGGCGTGTGCGACACAACCTCGGCCCACTGGTTCCAGCCGATGGGTTGCTGATCGGCGAGGAAAAAGCGCAGTGCCTCCTGCGCCCGGTCGCGCCAGCCAAGCCGCACGAAGGTTCCGATCACCCGTAACTCGTATGGCGTGTAGTTCTCCCACGCGCGCCTACCGTCACGGCGCTGCTCGAACTCCATCCAGTATCGCTCGAACGTATTGCGAACAAGCGTGTCCGGCAGTCGACCCTGCTCGTCTCCTGGAGCCAGGGCGATCGTGGTCGACGTTGCGTCGAAGTCGCCGAGTTCAGCGGACCCCGGGATGAAGTCAATGCCTTGCTGCCGGACGGCGGTGGCAATCGATGCCTGCACGTCAGCACGAAACTCGTTGGTCGACGCTGCCCATGCGACTGCTTCATCCGGATGATGCGACCACCCGGCAATGGCCACGGCGTCGTCATAGCCGCGCAACGACCAGAAATCGTCCCAATACGAATGCATCGGTTTCGCCGAATAACCCTCGTGGCTGATCGACGCGGGCATCAGCCCGAAAAACACGGGATTCACAACACGATTGGCCGCCGTGCGTTCACTGCGACGCAATGCGTCCATCTGGCTCACGGCTGCGACGACGTGCGGCCACATGGCCCCAAGCAGCGCGTCGTCGCGCCCGTACCGGTAGGCCTCGGCGACCGCGTGGATGAATTCGCCCTGGCTGTCGTTCTCGGGGACCGGGTCGGCACCGCGGTCATCCACGCAACACGGCACTTTGCCGGTGGGAAACTGGAATCCCGCATACCAGCGGATGAAGTCTTCCGCGACGTCGCCATGGCCCAGGCGCAGCAGCGCGTCCGACATCATGGCGCCGTCGCGGATCCACGCGCGCGCGTATGAGCGGGTTCCCGGTTGCAGGCGCGGACCGACACGACTGATCAGCATGTTGGCCAACGCCGTGTGCAACGTGTCCACGACATGCTGTGCCTGCGGGGGCACCTTGAGCGTCACCCGATCGAGCGTGGCGTGCCATTGCGCTGCCACGCCGGCTTGCGCAGTCGCGACAGCGCGATCCACGTCGCCTTTGGGAAACCCTGTCGGCGGCGACGGATCCGCGCGGTGACCGGCGCTTGTCGCGGCGAGCGGCGCGGACAAACTCACCTCGCGGCTTTCACCAGCCTTGAGGTGCATGCGATAGAGCAGCGCGCCGGACGCCAGCGCCGTTTCGTCATGGACCTGCGCCTGGTGACCGGAATGCAGCGATGCATCCCCGTGAGCCAGCCGCTCCACAACCATGCCTGCATCGAACGACGTCGCAAATACAGCGTCCGGAGTCTGCAGGCTCTCGAAGACGGTCGTTGGCGCCTGCCCTGATGCACCCGCACTGGCCATCATGCGGGTACCGACCAGCCGCAGATCATCGACCGGTACGAAACCGCCGGCCGTATTGAGGAACTGGCTCGGGGGATTGACCTGGAACGGCTGCACCGCCAACGCAAGTACGAAGTCACGCGCTGCGTTGCCGCGGTTGGTGAGCCGATACGTTGCAAGCAGTCGTGACCGCGAACCCAGGTCCTGGCCGAAGGCGGCAATGCTCAGGCCAAAATCACGATGGGCCCACTGCACCGAGGGAATGGGCAGGTAACCGTCCAGCAGCGATTGCGACGTTTCCACGTCAGCCCATGTCACCAGCTTCCCATCGTCCAGGACGACCGGAGTCACACTGATGCCGCCCTTTCCGAACTCGATCGCACCCTCCTCTCCGATCAACCCCTGATCCGTGCCGCCATCGATTCCAACGAGGGTCCAATACGGTTGTTCGCCTATGAATCCACGCGGGAACCATCCACGCGGCGACCGCTTCGCGACCGCCTTCAGGAAATCATTGGGCGTGGCCGCAAACTCAAGCGGCTCGATCGCAATATCCTCGAGGGCGTATTCCGGACCCGGCCCCGCTTCAAGCTGCAGACGGATGTAGCGTGCCCCTGATTCGGGCAGCGCGATCTGATCGATGGTGCCGTTGCCGGCGTTGACCGTGCGCTCCGTTCGCCAGGCACGAGCGTTATCTGAAAACGCGATCCCGTAATGCGAGGCATGGCGGCCTTCGGCCCAACGCAACGTCAATCCGCCGAACTCGCGCTGGGCACCAAGATCCAGCGTGAGCGTCTGCACACCGGAGGGCGCGCGCCATGCCGTCGCGGGATCGCCGTCGACCGCATTGCCGGCTTGTCCACCCGCCATGTGCGCGGACGCTGTTGCGAGTGGCCTGGCAGGTACGCTGTCTGGAGCAGGCAGTTCACGGAACGTCAGCGCATCGATGCAGGATTCACCCTTGCCGCCGCCCTTACCGGCGCTGATGGTCATCTCGAAACTCTGCGAGCTGCGCAGGACCTTGTCCGCGGTCGGCCCCCACGCGAACGTGATCTGGCGCTTTTTCAGCGTCAGCGGCGTCCATTGCGACGGCAGCGGGAAATTGGGCTTGTCCACCCACCACACGTTGTCGCCGCTGGCGTCGCCGAGCTTGAACTCCAGGTTGTTCACCGGACCATTGCCGCGCAACTGCAATGCGTACTCGTAGTTGGCCGGATAGGTCACCGGCAGCAATCGACGCGCGACCGCGTAGCCAGATACGCCGTTGAAGTCGTATTCAAGGCACAGCGCCTTGCCGTGCACGCCATCGACCTGCCGCAACGATGCCGTGACGCTGTCCGAGGCGACTGTTCTCCACTGGTCGATCCGCTCGAAGTCGTCGAGCAGACGTGCCTCTCCCGCACGCAACCCAGCGCACGCCATCGACGCAAGCAGGACAGCAGCGC
>JAQGOI010000190.1 GCA_028293685.1 Lysobacteraceae bacterium
GTGGACGTCGGGCGGCGGGGACGGTCGCTATGATGAGCCGGAAATCCGCAGCAAGAAACGGCGACATGGCAAAGGGAAATCCACTTCAGGAACAGCTGCTCAAGGCGGGCCTGGTCAAGAAGTCCAAACTGGCCGAGGTGGCGCGCGAGCAGAACAAGGCGAGGCATGCCAAAGGCACGTGCGAGCCTGGTGAAATCCAGCTGGAAGCCGAGCGGGCACGGGCCGAAAAAGTGGAGCGCGACCGCGCGCTTGCCGCCGAGCGTAAAGCCCAGGCACGCACCGCTGAACTGCGTGCCCAGGCGCGGCAGATCATCGAAGACAAGAAGGTGCCGCGCTCCGGCGAGAGCGAGTACCGCTTCACCGCCGATGGCGCCATTCGCACCCTGCTCGTCAACGACGACCTGCGCCAGAAGCTGTCCTCCGGCGCGCTGGTGATCGTCCGCCTTGGCGCGCGTTACGAGCTGTTGCCGCGCGCGGCCGGTGACAAGGTGCGCGAGCGCGATGCGGGCATGGTCGTGCTCGATCACGGCCAGGGCGCGGGCACCGGGCCCTCAGCCGCAACCTCCGAAGATGACGCGTATTACGCGCGGTTCCAGGTGCCTGACGACCTGGTCTGGTAACCGCCGCCGCTCACAAGCCGAGTCGGACACTGCCGCAGCTGCGGGTCGAGCGATCGCAGCCGTCGACTGGACGCCGCAGGGTGGGACGGCTGGTGGGTTGGAGCAGAAAGCCGCAGCGATGCGGCTTTTTGGTTGTCCGGAGACCTGCGCGCGGTGTCGCGACACCCTGGCGAGGTGTCGCGAGAACCAATTTGGGTATCGCAAGACCTTGGCGAGGTGTCGCGTGCACCAAAAAGGTGCAACGGATCCCTGGCACAGGTATCGCGAGACCTTGGCGCGGTGTCGCGAGGACCAAATCGGGGCAACGGATACCTCGCCGAGGTGTCGCGATACCCAGATTGGGTGTCGCGACAACCAAAAAGGGCAAAGCGCCTTCAGCGCCCCACCATCTGCTGCAGCTGCTCGGGATAGCGCGCGCCCTGCAGGGCGATGCTGGATAGCGCGATATCGATCTCGCGAAGGTCTTCGGCGGTTAGTTCGACATTCGCGGCCCCGAGGTTTTCTTCGAGCCGGTGCAGCTTGGTGGTGCCGGGGATCGGAACGATCCAGGGATGCTGTGCCAGCAGCCAGGCGATGGCGATCTGGGCCTTGGTCACCTGCTTGCGCTCGGCGAGTTCGCCCAGGCGCTCGACGAAGGCCTGGTTAGCCTTGCGTGCCTCGGGTGAGAAGCGCGGAACCGTGTTGCGGAAGTCGGCGCTGTCGAACGTGGTGGTTTCGTCGATCGCGCCGGTGAGGAATCCCCTGCCCAGCGGGCTGAAGGGGACGAAGCCCATGCCGAGTTCGTCCAGCACCGGCAGCACGTCGTTCTCGCGTTCGCGCCACCAGAGCGAATACTCGCTCTGCAGCGCGGTGACCGGCTGGACGGCGTGCGCGCGCCGGATGGTCTGCACGCCCGCTTCGGACAGTCCGAAGTGCCGCACCTTGCCCGCCTGGATGAGCTCCTTCACCGCACCGGCGACGTCTTCGATCGGCACGTCGGGATCCACGCGATGCTGGTAGAGCAGATCGATGACATCCGTTTTCAGGCGCTTGAGCGACGCCTCGACGACAGCCCTGATGTGCTGCGGCTGGCTGTTGAGGCGACGCTGGGCGCTGCCTTCGGGTGTCGTGTCGAAGCCGAACTTGGTGGCGATCACGACCTGGTCGCGGAACGGCGCGAGTGCTTCGCCGACGAGTTCCTCATTGGTGAACGGGCCATAGACTTCCGCGGTATCGAAGAACGTCACGCCACGCTCGACCGCCGCGCGGATCAGCTGGATGCCTGCCTGTTTTTCGGTGGCCGGGCCGTAGCCGGAACTCAGGCCCATGCAGCCCAGGCCGATGGCCGATACGGTCAGACCGCTGTTACCGAGCGTTCGTTGTTGCATGGTGTTCTCCGTTAGGAAGGCCTGGCGCCGTCTAATGCCGCGCGTCCTGGTTTGCCGTTGTGTCGTTGGACGATGCCGTCGTCATCATGCGGCTTTCGACATGCAGGACGCCGGGCATGGTCGATACGGCACCGATCAGCTCGTCGAACGCCGCGTTCGACAGATTGGCGCTCAACACGACGCGTCCATCGACGACCGCCACGTCGACCGGCTGGTCGACCAGGTGACCGAGCCTGGACCTGACCTGGTCACGCAACATGTCGTCGTCGACGAACGCATTGGCATTGCGCGCGCGCGTCCTGGCTGCCGCGCCGCGTGCGTGATCGAGCGCCTGCCTGCTCTTGGCCCGCGCAAGATCCTTGGCCTGCGAACCGGCGGCGACGGTTTTTTCGCGGACAAGGGCGCGACGCCGGCGACCGGTTTGCGGATCCAGGTAGTACATCGCGGCAGCACCCGCCGCGAACACCGTCGCGATTCTCATTACGCTATTCATGAAGTTCCTCCAATTGGAAACGTGCACCGATTGCGGTGCGATGTCGTTCGTGCGGCTCATGCACTGCATACCGCCGCGCCACACGCATCACGAGCGTGACATTGCCGACAGAAAATTCTTGCGAAAAAGATGTTGGCGGCGTCGGGCCAGGGGATCCACGTGGGCAGCCACGGCGGACGACACCAGGCTGTCTTTTGCCCGGACGCTTGACATGCAAGCAAATGCCTGCATATCATTCACACCGATCCCGCATCCGCACGCCTTTTCAACACGGCAGCTGATCCGAACGGTTTTGCCACGACGGC
>JAQGOI010000226.1 GCA_028293685.1 Lysobacteraceae bacterium
CAGCCGTTTTTTCTTATCGGCTTCGTATTCCTGATAGTTGCCGTTGAAAAACGTCACCTTCGAATCCCCTTCGAAGGCGAGGATGTGAGTGGCGATGCGGTCGAGGAACCAGCGGTCGTGCGAGATCACGAACACGTTGCCCGGGAATTCGAGGATCGCGTCTTCCAGTGCGCGCAGTGTTTCAATATCGAGATCGTTCGAAGGCTCATCGAGCAGCAGCACGTTGCCGCCCTGCAGCAGCGTCTTGGCCAGGTGCAGGCGGCCGCGTTCACCACCCGAGAGCGTGCCGACCAGTTTCTGTTGGTCCTGGCCCTTGAAGTTGAAGCGGCCGATGTAGGCGCGCGACTGGATCTCCACGCCGTTGATGTTGAGGATGTCGGCGCCGCCGGACACTTCCTGGAAGACGTTGTGGTTGCCCTCGAGTTTCTCGCGGCTCTGGTCGACGTAGGCGAGCTTCACCGTCGGGCCCATCACGATCTGGCCCTTGTCGGGTTTTTCCAGGCCCGTGATCATCTTGAACAGCGTCGACTTGCCGGCGCCGTTCGGCCCGATGATGCCGACGATCGCGCCCGACGGCACGATCAGGCTGAGGTCGTCGATCAGCAGGCGATCGCCGAAACTCTTCGAAACGTTCCTGAATTCCACCACCGATTGACCGAGCCGCTCGCCCGGCGGAATGAAGATCTCGTTGGTCTCGTTGCGCTTCTGGTAATCGACCGCCTGCAGTTCCTCGATGCGCGCAAGCCGTGCCTTGCCCTTGCTGCGGCCGCCACGGGCATTGCTGCGCGCCCATTCGAGTTCGCGCTGGATCGCCTTCTGTCGCGCCTTTTCGCCCGACTCTTCCTGCTTCAGCCGCGCATCCTTCTGCGTCAGCCAGTCGGTGTAGTTGCCTTTCCAAGGAATGCCCTTGCCGCGGTCGAGCTCGAGGATCCATTCGGCGGCGTTGTCGAGGAAGTAGCGGTCATGCGTCACCGCGACGACGGTGCCGGTGTAGCGCGCGAGGAACTGCTCGAGCCATTCGACCGACTCGGCATCCAGGTGGTTGGTCGGTTCGTCGAGCAGCAGCATGTCGGGTTTCTGCAGCAGCAGCTGGCACAGCGCGACACGGCGCTTCTCGCCACCGGAAAGCTTGCCGATGATCGCTTCCCACGGCGGCAGGCGCAGCGCGTCGGCGGCGACTTCCAGCTGGTGCTCGAGCGTGTGCGCGTCGCCGCTGGCGAGGATCGCCTCCAGCCGCTGCTGCTTTGCGGCGAGCTTGTCGAAGTCGGCGCCTTCCTCGGCATAGGCTTCGTACACCTTGTCCAGTTCCGCCTGCGCGCTGAGCACTTCGCCGACGCCCACTTCGACGGCCTCGCGGACGGTCTGCGTGGGATCCAGTTGCGGCTCCTGGGGCAGGTAGCCGACCTTGATGCCGGGAGCGGCGCGCGCTTCGCCGTTGAAGTCGGCATCCACGCCGGCCATGATCCTGAGCACGGTCGATTTTCCGGAGCCGTTGATGCCGAGCAGGCCGATCTTCGCGCCCGGGTAGAAGGACAGCGAGATGTCCTTGATGATCTGGCGCTTGGGCGGCACGGTCTTGCTGACGCCGTTCATTGTGTAGATGTATTGCATGGATGCTCCGCAGGGGGACGCGCAGGCCTGTGCCGGACAGGGCCGCGGACGTGTTTTCGGGATGCCGGGAATTATACCGGAGCCGTCCGTCCCCCCTTGCGCAGGCGGGAGGGCGTTCTTCGCCGGGACGACGGCATTCCCCGTGACTTCCCGGCATCCGCAAGGGGGAGCTACCCGCTAAACTTCGCGTCCCATACGCCCATTCGGAGCTGCGATGTTTCCACGCGATGCCCGCATCGAAGGCTACGACCCCGAACTGGCGCAGGCCATCGCCGACGAACGCCAGCGGCAGGAGGACCACGTCGAGCTGATCGCCAGCGAAAACTATGCCAGCCCGCGGGTACTCGAGGCCCAGGGCAGCGTGCTGACCAACAAGTACGCCGAGGGCTATCCGGGCAAACGCTATTACGGTGGATGCGAATTCGTCGATGTTGCCGAACGCCTGGCGATCGATCGCGCCAGGCAGCTGTTTGGAGCCGACTACGCCAACGTGCAGCCGCACTCGGGGTCGCAGGCCAACCAGGCCGTGTACCTGGCGCTGCTGCAGCCGGGCGACACCATCCTGGGCATGTCGCTCGCGCATGGCGGGCACCTCACCCACGGCGCAAAGGTCAACATCAGCGGCAAACTCTTCCACGCCGTGCAATACGGCGTCGACGAAAACGGACTGATCGATTACGACGAAGTCGAGCGCCTGGCGCTGGAGCACCGGCCGAAGATGGTCGTGGCCGGTTTCTCGGCCTATTCGCAGATCATCGACTGGGCGCGTTTCCGCGCGATCGCCGACAAGGTGAACGCATACCTCTTCGTCGACATGGCCCACGTCGCCGGTCTCGTGGCCGCAGGCGTCTACCCCAATCCGGTACCGCATGCGCATGTCGTGACATCGACCACGCACAAGACGTTGCGCGGGCCGCGCGGCGGCATCATCGTCGCCAAGGCCGACGCTGATCTTGAAAAGAAACTGCAGTCGATTGTCTTCCCCGGCATCCAGGGTGGCCCGTTGATGCATGTGATCGCGGCCAAGGCCGTCGCCTTCAAGGAAGCGCTGGAACCGGAGTTCACGGTGTACCAGCAGCAGGTCGTGAAGAACGCACAGGCCATGGCCGACACGATCACCTCACGCGGCTACAAGATCGTCTCTGGCGGCACGCAGAATCACCTGATGCTGGTCGACATGATCGGCAAAGGCATCACCGGCAAGGACGCCGAGGCCGCGCTCGGCAGGGCGCACATCACCGTGAACAAGAACGCCGTGCCGAACGACCCGCAAAAGCCGTTCGTGACGTCGGGACTGCGCCTGGGCACGCCGGCCGTGACCACGCGCGGATACCTGGAGGCCGACTGCGTGGCATTGGCCAACTGGATCTGCGACGTGCTCGATGCGCCAGCGGATGAAACCGTCATTGCCGGCGTGCGAGCGAAGGTCACGCAGCAGTGCAGGCAGTTTCCGGTGTATGGCTGAGAAGCCGGGATTCGGGATCCGGGATCCGGGATTCGTGCAAGCCCGGATCGCTGCTTTTCCGAATCACCAATCTCCAAACCCGAATCCCGTCGCCTGATGCATTGCCCCTTCTGCCAGCACGTCGACACCCGCGTCATCGATTCACGCGTGTCCGACGATGGCGTCACGATCCGTCGCCGCCGCGAGTGCGAGGCCTGCGGCGAGCGGTTTTCGACACTGGAAACCATCGAGCTCAAGTTGCCGGTGATCATCAAGGGCGACGGACGGCGCGAGCAGTTCGATGCACGTAAATTGCGGGTGAGTTTCGATCGCGCGTTGCAGAAGCGCCCGGTAGCCGAGGAGCAGATCGAAGCGTCGGTGCGCGCGGTCGTGCACCAGCTGCGCATGACCACGGAGCGCGAGATCGCATCGTTGCGCGTCGGTGAATTCGTGATGGCCGAGTTGCGCAGGCTGGATCATGTCGGCTACGTGCGCTTTGCGTCGGTGTACCGCTCGTTCGAGGATGTAGCTGACTTCAGGGACGAGCTCGATCGCCTGGAGCGCGAGCTTCCCGACGAGGGACAGTTGCCGCTGTTGCAGGACAGGATGCCGGCGGAGAAGAAGACGCCCGAACCCCAGCTGGGCCGCAGCGGCCAGCGTTCGACCGGGAGCAAGGACAAATGACGGCGAAGCCGCCCGCATTCACCGCAACCGACCACGCGATGATGGCTCGCGCGTTGCGATTGGCCGAACGTGGTGCGTTCACCACCAAGCCCAACCCGATGGTCGGCTGCGTGCTGGCCAAGGACGGCGTGGTGGTCGGCGAAGGTTGGCATCAGCGCGCGGGCGGTCCCCATGCCGAGATTTTCGCCGTGCAGGATGCGGGCGCCAACGCGCGCGGCACCACCGCCTATGTCACGTTGGAGCCCTGCTCGCATGTCGGCAAGACCGGTCCTTGCGCCGATGCGTTGATCGCGGCGGGCGTGGTGCGTGTCGTCGGTGCGATGCGCGACCCCAATCCGCTGGTGGACGGCGCCGGCTTCGAGCGTCTGCGTGCGGCGGGTATCGAAGTCGAAATCGGTTTGATGGAAGCGTTGGCGAGGCAGCTCAACCACGCATTCCTCTCGCGTATCGAGCGTGGTCGGCCGTGGTTGCGGATCAAGCTGGCGATCAGCATCGACGGCCGCAGTGCGCTGGCGTCGGGTGATTCGAAGTGGATCAGCGGTGAAGCCTCGCGCAACGATGTCCATCGCTGGCGCGCGCGCAGCGGCGCGATCCTCACCGGCGCCGGCACCGTGCTGATCGACGATCCGCTGCTGACCGTGCGCCTGAGTGACGACACGCCGGAGTACGAGCGCGACTTCGTGCCGCCGGTGCGCGTCGTGCTCGACCCAGGCCTCGCCACCGTTGCGCGTGGCCGCATCCGCCAGGGCGATGCGCCGACGTTGTATATCCATGCGGCCGATGCGCGCATGCCGCGCGGTGTCGATGCCGAACACGCGCATGTGCCGGTGGAGGCGGGGCGATTCGACCTGGATGCCGTGCTTGCGCTGCTCGCGGCGCGCGGGATCAATGAAGTGCAGGTCGAAGCCGGCGCGACGCTCGCCGGTGCCTTCCTGTCTGCGGGCCTGGTCGACGAGCTGCTGCTGTACGTTGCGCCGGTCATCCTTGGCGACCGCGCACGACCGATGTTCGAAGGCCTGCCGATCGACACCATGGCCGAGCGTCTGCGCATGCGCATCATCGAAACCAGGCGCATCGGCGACGATGTACGGATTCTTTTGCAACCGCAGTCGACAAGGGCATGACCCAATTGTTCGCCGACCATTTTTCCGCCGTCGCGGCCGACTACGCGAGCGCGCGACCGGAATATCCCGATGCGCTGTTCGCCTGGATCGCGTCGGCTTCGCCGTCGCGCTCACAGGTCTGGGAAGCCGGATGCGGCAGTGGGCAGGCCAGTCGCGGGCTGGCGCGCCATTTCGAACGCGTCGTCGCCACCGATCCGGCGCAGGCCCAGATCGCGCAGGCGTCGGGACCTGCAAACGTCGCGTTCTCCGTCGAGGCGGCGGAGCGATGCAGCCTTGCCGACGGCAGCGTCGACGCCATCTGCGTGGCCCAGGCGCTGCATTGGTTCAATCGTGATCCGTTTTTCAACCAATGCAGCCGCGTGCTCAAGCCCGGTGGCGTATTGGTGGCATGGGGTTACCAGGATGTCGAAGTGCCGCCTGGGCTCGCGCAGGTCAATGCGGCTTTCCAGGCGGACATCGCCGGTTACTGGCCGGCGGAGCGTGCGTTGATCGACAGCGCCTATGCCGGATTCAAGTGGCCGTTTACATCGGTCCAGGCACCGGCATTCCCGCTCGAAGCGCAATGGACATTGCCGCGTCTGTTGGGCTACTTCGCCAGTTATTCGGCCAGCCAGCGCTATCGCGCCGCGACGGGAGTCGACGCCGTCGCCCGTCATGCGCAGGCATTCGCAGCCGCGTGGCCGGATGCATCGGCGCCGCTGCAGGTGCGCTGGCCCCTGTTCGTGCACGCGCGGCGCAAGGACATCTGATGTTCACCGGACTGATCCAGGGAGTCGGTCGTCTGGCCGCGCGCACCATGACGGCGGGCGACGCCCGCCTGCAGGTCGATGTCGGCACGTTGCCCTTCCATGACGTGCAACTGGGCGAGAGCATCGCCATCAATGGCGTCTGCCTGACTGTCGTTACTTACGATACGCACGGTTTTGAAGCGGACGCCTCCAACGAAACGCTGGCATTGACGACGCTTGGCTCATTGCCGCTGGGCGCCGCGCTCAATCTCGAGCGTGCGATGCGTGTCGACGAGCGGCTTGGTGGACATCTCGTCGCCGGCCATGTCGATGGTGTGGGCCGGGTGCGGTGTATCGAGCCTGACGCGCGCGCGCAGCGCTGGACATTTGCCGCGCCGACGGAACTGTTGCGCTACATCGCGAAGAAGGGGTCGATCTGCGTGGACGGCGTCAGCCTGACGGTCAACGCTGTCGATCCGGAAGGATTCGACGTGACCCTGATCCCGCACACGATCGCGCACACCGCATTCGCGCGTATCGTGCAGGACGACAAGGTGAACCTGGAAGTGGACCTCGTCGCACGCTATGTCGAGCGATTGCTGCAAGGCCGCGAGAATTCATAAGCTTCCATTCCCCGTTCTGGCGGGAATGGCGAGAGAAAAACAACCGCGCTCACCGGACCCGGATCGCCATGCCTTTCGCTCCAATTGCTGAACTGCTCGAAGAACTGCGCGCCGGCCGCATGGTCGTGATCGTCGATGACGAGGATCGAGAGAACGAAGGCGACCTGATCATGGCCGCCGAAATGGTGCGCCCGCAGGACATCAACTTCATGGTCACGCATGCGCGCGGGCTGGTATGCCTGTCGCTGACGCGTGAGCGTTGCAGGCAGCTGGGATTGCCGCCGATGGTGCGCGACAACACCTCGTCGCATGGCACCAACTTCACCGTGTCGATCGAGGCGGCCGAAGGCGTCACCACCGGCATCTCGGCCTACGATCGCGCACACACCATCCGCACCGCCGTGCGGCCCGATGCCGGCGCGCGCGACCTCTCGCAGCCTGGCCATATTTTTCCGCTGCAGGCGCAGCCCGGTGGCGTGCTCAATCGCGCCGGACACACGGAAGCAGCGAGCGACCTGGCCCTGCTCGCGGGTCTTGAGCCCGCGGGCGTGCTGGTCGAAATCCTCAATCCCGACGGTTCGATGGCGCGACGTCCGGAACTGGAGATCTTTGCGCGAGAGCACGCATTGAAGATCGGCTCGATCGAGGACCTGATCCGCCATCGTCTCGCTACCGAACACACCATCGAGCGCATCGACACACGCCCGATCACGACCGAGCACGGGCCATTTACGCTGCACACGTACCGCGACCGTTTGAGCCACGTGCTGCACTTCGCCTTGCTGCGCGGAGTTGCCGACGCGGCGACCCCGACCCTGGTGCGCGTGCACATGCAGAATCCATTGGCCGATGCCTTGCATTGGCGCCGCGCCGACTTCGGGCCGGCGGTTGGCGACGTGTTGTGCTGCATTGCACGCGAAGGCCGGGGTGCGCTGGTGTTGCTGGCCGAAGCCCAGGGCACCGATGCGCTGCTCGCGCGGATCCGCGAACAGCCCGAGATCCCGCAACGCGGCGGCGCGCTGGCCGAATGGCGGCGCAATGGCGCCGGTGCGCAGATCCTGGCCGACCTGGGCCTTGGCAAACTGCGGGTCCTGGGCGCGCCGCGACGCCAGGTCGGCCTGGCAGGTTATGGGCTGGAAGTCGTCGAGTACGTGGACCCCTCCGACACCGCCTGATCGGTACGGTGCGCAGGCGCTAAACTGGCGCTCCCTTCCGGTCGACCTTGCCAATGCCGCATTACGAAGGCGACCTTCGCGTCACCGAAGGCGCCCGCTTCGCCATTGTCGCCAGCCGCTGGAATCCGCGCATCACCGATGCATTGGTTGCCGGTGCGCGCAAGGCGTTCATCGACAATGGTGTCTGCGAACAGGCGGTCGACCTGATCCGCGTGCCGGGCGCGTGGGAAATTCCGATGGTCGCGGCGCGCATTGCCGCGGGCAAATCGCATGTTGCGGTCGTGGCGCTGGGCTGCGTCATCCGGGGCGAGACGCGCCACTACGAGCAGGTCGCCGATGGCTGTGCCGATGCGTTGATGCGCGTGGCACTGGAGTATGGCCTGCCGGTCTGCAATGGCGTCCTGGCCGTGGAGGCGCATGACGACGCCCGCCAACGCGCTGGTGGCAGCCATGGCAACAAGGGTGAGGAAGCCGCGCTCGTGGCGATAGAGATGGCGCAGTTGCTGGAGCAGTTGCCGTGAAGCATCCATCGCGTCGCGACGGCATCGATCCGGTCAGGCGTTCGCGCGCGCGCCGCCGCGCCTTGCAGGCCATCTACGCGTGGCAGGTTTCCGGCGGCACCGCGGACAGCGTGATCGCGCAGTTCGCGCATGAGCAGGCGAACGAAGTCGCCGACCTGGAGTATTTCGAGGATCTGGTGCGCGGCGTCGTTCGCCAGCATCGCGAGCTGGATGGGGCGCTGTCTGGATTCATCGACAGGACGGTGGAGGAAGTCGACCAGATCGAACGCGCGGCACTGCGCATCGCCACCTACGAATTGCTGCATCGGCCTGACGTGCCGTATCGCGTGGTGATCAATGAAGCCATCGATACCACTAAGCGATTCGGCTCCGAGCACGGACACACCTACGTCAATGGCGTGCTGGACCAAGCCGCCGCGAACTGGCGTGCGGTTGAATTCGGCGCCTCGCGCGCCCGGTGACGCCCAATGCGTGACCCACGCGCCTATCGCAATTCCACGCTGGTGGCGCGCCGGAGCGCAACGTGACTGAGCGACTTCGCGGGGCAGGTGAATTCGATCTGATTGCACGCATTCGCACGCGTGCCATGCAATGCCACCGGCCGGATGTGGTGCTGGGCATCGGCGACGACGCGGCCTTGCTGGACATGCCTGCAGGACAATGGCTGGCGATCGCGACCGACACGCTGAATGACGGCGTGCATTTTCCGCCGGGCACGCCGGCGGCTGACGTCGGCTGGAAGGCGCTGGCCGTCAACTTGTCCGACCTGGCGGCGATGGGCGCGCAGCCGGCGTGGAGCACGTTGTCGCTGTCCTTGCCGCATGCGGACAGCGCATGGATCGACGCCTTCCTGGATGGCTATCTGGCCTTGGCCGCGCAATATGATGTCGCGCTGGTCGGTGGCGATACAACGCGCGGACCGCTGTCCGCATGCGTCACCGTGCACGGGTTCGTCGATCCAGCGCATCACCTGCGTCGCAGCGGCGCCCAGCCTGGCGACGATGTCTGGGTCACCGGCACGCTGGGAGACGCGGCGGCGGCGCTGTCGCAATGGCGCGCGGGTGGTGCCGCGGATCCTCAGTTGCTGGAGCGCCTGGATCGTCCTCAGCCGCGCGTGGCTGCCGGACGCGCACTGGCGCGCATCGCCCATGCCTGCATCGACATTTCCGATGGCCTGCTCGCCGATCTTGGCCATCTGTGCAGCGCAGGCGATGTGGCCGCACGGTTCGATGTCGACGCATTGCCCGCGTCCGCGACATTGCGCGCGCTGTTCACCGATGAGACCCGACGGTTGCTGCAGGGCACCGGCGGAGATGACTATGAACTGTGTTTCACCGCCGCATCCGCGCAACGTGCAGCGATCGCGGATCTCGCGCAGATGGAG
>JAQGOI010000279.1 GCA_028293685.1 Lysobacteraceae bacterium
AGCGAGCGAGAGAGCACGGGGCGTTGGAGGGTCCCGTCTCCGAGGCCGCCGGCAAAGAAAAGCAAAAAAAGGGGTCAGAGAACATCAGCGTTTGAAACGCGTTTGTTCTCTGACCTTTTTGGAACCCGCTTTTTTGGACCCTTTTTATCGCGCAGTGGGCTTGAGCCCACCCTACGGGGCCTGATTGGCCGCTGGCACGGCCAGGTCGTCAAGCACTTGCTGGTGAAGGCGGAACGTCAGGCGGCTTCGACGGCCAGCCGTGCGCCCTGCGCGGTTGGCTGATCCACGACATTGCCCGCGATGAAATCACGCACCACCGGATACACCTCGGTGCGCCAGCGACGACCACTGAAGATTCCGTAGTGTCCGGCGCCCAGCACGGTCATGTGCGCGTGCTTGTCTTCGGCAATGCCGGAACACAGGCCGTGCGCGGCGCGCGTCTGGCCTTGTCCGGAGATATCGTCGAGTTCACCCTCGATGGTCAGCAGCGCGGTCCCGGCGATGGCCGACGGCGTCACGCGCAAGCCGGCGACGTCCCACAGGCCGCGTGGCAGCAGATGCTCCTGGAAGACGATGCGCACGGTGTCCAGGTAATACTCCGACGGCATGTCGAGCACGGCGTTGTATTCGTCGTAGAACCGGCGATGCGAGGCGGCGTCGTCGAGATCGCCCTTCAGCAGGTCCTGGTAGAAGTCCCAGTGCGACTGGAAGTGGCGCTCGGGGTTCATCGCCATGAAACCGGCGTGCTGCAGGAAGCCGGGATACACGTTGCGTCCGCGACCGGGATAATTCGAGGGCACGCTGTGGATGACGTTGTTCTCGAACCACGACAACGGCTTCTGCGTGGCCAGGTCGTTGACCTTGGTCGGAGACTGGCGCGTGTCGATCGGGCCACCCATCATCACCAGCGAACGTGGCGTCGGTTCACCGCGCTGCGCCATCAGCGAGACCGCCGCGAGCACGGGGACCGTCGCCTGGCACACGCTGATCACATGCAGAGTTTCGGTGCCGATCTCGCGCATGAAGCGTTGCAACGTCAGCACATAGTCGTCGAGCGTGAATGCACCTTCCGACTGCGGCACCATGCGCGCGTCGATCCAGTCGGTGATGTAGACCTTGTGGTCCTTCATCAACGTGCGCACGGTGTCGCGCAGCAGCGTCGAGTGGTGACCGGAGAGCGGCGCGACGACCAGCACCGGCGGATCGTCCTTCAGGCCGGCGATGTTGTCGGCGACGTCGCTGTAGCGCTTGAAGCGCAGCAGCCGGCAGAACGGCGTTCGCATGACCTCGCGCTCGACCACCGGATAGTGCTGGCCGTCGATCTCGACGGTGTGCAGGTTGAACTCGGGTTTCTCGTAATCCTTGCCGATGCGATACATGAGTTCGCACCCAGCGGCCACGCGCGGGGCCTCGGGCATGCCTGCCAGCCAGCTGCCGGGCGCGGAGAACATCTTGGCGCCGGCTTCGGCCCAGTAGGTATAGGGCGCCATGCCGGCGCGCCAGAATTCGTGAAATTGATACAGCAGCATTGGGCAGTCCAGGCAGTGTCACGGCGCAGTGGTGCGTCGCAGCATAGCTCAGCCATGCTCGCCTGCCCGTGGAGGCAAGCGTGACCACCGGTCCACTTCAGGCGGGAATTTCGAGGGCCGTGGCCGATCCGCGCAACGCCGGCGACAGCCAGCAGTGGGAGCCGAGCGCGGTAAAGCCGGCGGCCTCGAAGCGCTGCCGGTAAAAGCGCGCCGGGCGGGCCTTGAAGGCGTCCTCGTCGCCCTCGGCGCGGTCCTCGCGGGCGAACGTTTCCAGGAAGGCCACGCCGCCACACAACGCGGCCAGCCCGGAAAGGCCACGGCTCAGCTCGCGCGTGGGCACGTAATGCATGACGTCGCTGCAGATCAGCAGGTCGACCGGAGGGCAGGGGCGCAGCTGGGCGAAGTCGGCGAAGCGCGCCAGGTGCAGGTTGCGCGAGCGTCCGTAGCGGCCGATCGCATAGTTGCTGCTGTCGAATCCAAGGTAGTGCACCTGACGGATCTTGCGCAGCGCCACCTGCCAGACCCCTTCGCCGCAGCCGACGTCGAGCACCGTGCGGATCGGGCGCTCGAGGTGGTATTCGGCCGTCGCCACCGCCAGCGCCACTTTGCGCGCCAGGCGTTTCGGGTCACCAATCCCGCGCTGGCGATACCACTGGTCGAAATACGCGCGGTCGTACTGTTTTGGTGCGGCTGTTGGTGATCGGGCCATCGGGAACGCGATTCACGCTGCAGGAAAGCCCGGGCTGTCATGGTCGCATCCCGCCCCGCCCACGGAAAGACGCATGACCGACGAACGCAACATTGCGCACGACAAGAAGATCGCCGACGAAAAACGCGAGCGTGGCGACACCGGCTCGAACGACGCCGTGCAGCCGCAACCGGGCAGGAAGCCGCCGCAGGTCGACAGCGACACCGATCCTTCCAACTCCCGTGCCCGGGAAATGTACAAGGATGGCGATGCACCCCGGGATCACTCGCATGAGAGCAGCGAACATCCGGTCGTCGAATCGGATGACGAGTCGGACAACTCCGACGTCGACTGACTCGCGACACCGCGGGCCGCGATCCACGTCGCTACATGGCATGCTCATCGCCTGATCAAGGGAGCATGCCGTGGCTTATCTCTGGACCAAGACCGCACACCTGGTGTTCGTGATCGCATGGATGTCCACGGTGCTGTACCTGCCGAGGATCCTGGTCAATCTGGCCGAGGCGGGGGACGAACCCGCGGTACGTGCGCGACTGCTGCTGATGGGTCGACGGCTGTATCGGTTCGGCCATGCCGTCTTCGGCTTCGCGGTCGCATTGGGGCTCGTGTTATGGCTCCATTTCGGCATTGCCGGGCCTTGGCTGCACGCCAAGTTGGCTCTGGTCGCCTTGTTGCTTGGCCACTTCATCGTCGCCGGGCGCTGGCTCAAGGGCGTAGAAGCCGGTCGCGCCTTGCCATCGCCGACGGCGTTGCGCTGGTTCAACGAGTTGCCGGTCGTACTGCTGGTGATGATCGTCTATCTGGTGCTGGCAAAGCCGTTCTAAACGAGCCGAGTGTCTGCAGCGCGCGGCGGCGCGTTGCACTGGATCGCAACCTGGATGATTTCGAGGCGCGGTGCTGGCAAAGCCGTTCTAATACGAGCCGAGTGTCTGCAGCGCGCAGCGGCGCGTTGCACTGGATCGCAACCTGGATGATTTTGAGGCGCGGTCCTGGCAAAGCCGGTTTTCTGATCGTGCCGCCTGTGGCGGCTGCTGACGCCAGAAATCAAAAAGGCCGCTGGGTAGCGGCTTTTTTGGGTATCGGTTGGGCTGTGTCAGATGCCGGCGACGCGGCGGGCTTCCAGGTATTTGTCGCTCCAGTACCCGCTCTCCAAGCTGGAGACGGTGACATCGCGTCCGGTACGTGGCGCATGCACGAACCGTCCTTCGCCTACATAGATACCGACGTGGCTGACGCGTCCGTGGTGGCCGAAGAACACCAGGTCACCCGGCGACAGGTTGGCGCGGTCGGAGATCAGCTGGCCGGTGCTGGCCATGTCACGGGAAACCCGTGGCAGTTCGATACCAAGCGCACTCTGGAAGACATAGCCGACCAGACCGCTGCAATCGAAACCCTGGGTGCCCACGCCGCCCCAGCGGTACGGCGTTCCCAGCAGCGCCAGGGCGTGTTGCAGGACGCTCTGGATGCGGCTGCTGGTTGCAGGCTGGCTGGTGGGCGTCGGCTGCGAACCCATCCAGCGGTGAAAGTCGCCTGCGACCATCAAGGCGCGGTCGGGCAGGGGAAGTGGGCGATCAGGCTGCGCCAGGGCATCGGCTTGGCCCGGTACGCTGAAACCGCTGGTCGAGGCCGGCGCGGCCATGGCGGCGGCCTGGACGAGCTGCGGAGCCTGCTGCGCGAATACCGGCATGGCCGTGGCGCAGAGCAGCGCACAACCGAGGAGTCCGGCGGACCGGCGCAACACGCGGGAAAGGGAATTTGGGGTGGCGGCGGCGCGGCCATGAAACAGGTCGGTCTTCGTCACTTGGGCTTCACTGGTGTGAGGTCGACGTGATGTTGCCCCACCAAACCCGGCAGCGGGTTCAATTTCCGTTAGCGCAGGGTGAAAGCGGCCGCGATTGCCGTCACAAAATGGGCCGCGGTCCCTGTTCATTTTTCAGCAGCACCCGGCGTGCACCGCTGTAGTGGTCCCGCCAGTAAGCGCCATCGAGACGATCAAGTCTGACGGTGCCACCCGTGCTCGGCGCATGGACGAAGCGTCCTTCGCCGACGTAGATGCCGACATGGCTGACGCTGCCCTGGGACCCGAAAAAGACCAGGTCGGCGGCGACGAGCTGATCCTCGGCAACAGGCGGACCCTGCCAGTCGGCCAGCTCCCGGGAGCTGCGCGGCAGGCGCAGGTCGAGCATGTCCCGGAACACATAGTTGACTAGGCCGCTGCAGTCGAATCCGCCGTCGGGCGTATTGCCGCCATAGCGGTAGGGCGTGCCTACCAGGCTGATGGCCCGCATCAGCACCGCGTTCGCCGCTGCCGGGTCCGCCGGAGGCAACGCCTGCCAGTGACGCGGCACCGGACGAGCATGTGCCTGGTGCCGCACCGGTGCCTGCGCGCAGCCGACCAGCAGGACGGCGAGGGTCGCCGGAATGAGACCCACGAATCCGCCGCGTGCGGTTGCTGGCGTGGCAAGCGGCGAGTCCGGATAATGCGCGGCCTTGGTCATGGCCCCAGCTTGGCGGCTCCGCGACCTGACGACAACTTCGGCATGACGTCCTGCGTCGGCCGCACCCAGCCGCCTTGAGCGGTCTTCAACGAGTGCCGCAATGAACGTCGAGAACAACCGCGTCGTACGCTTCCATTACTCCGTCGCCGAGCAGGGCCAGGAAGCGCTTGAGAATTCGCAGGGTGGCGAGCCGCTCGCGATCCTGATCGGCCACGGCAACATCATCCCCGGCCTGGAAAAGGCGATGCGGGGACACGCCGCCGGCGATACGTTCGAAGTCGATGTCGCCGCCGCCGACGCCTATGGCGAGAAGCGAGATGGCCTGACGCAGCGGGTGCCCAAGAAGCATTTCGAAGGCCAGCGCCTGGAGCCGGGCATGCAGGTCATCCTCAATACCAGCCATGGCCAGCGCCCGGTCACGATCCAGAAAATCGGCATGAGCGTGGTCGATGTCGACCTCAACCACCCGGTGGCTGGCAAGGACCTGCATTTCACCATCGAGATCGTCGAGGTGCGCGAGGCGACCGACGAGGAGTTGTCGCACGGGCATGTGCATGGCGATGGTGGCCATCACCACTGAGGCGCCCAACGGCCCCGCCAAATGAAACGGCCCGCTTGCGCGGGCCGTTTTTTGTTGCAGCAAGCGTGACTCAGTTGACGCCGACCGCACTCCAGGCAGCGGCTACCGCGTTGTACTGGGTCGAGCCGGCACCGAACAGATCGGTTGCCGCCTTGAGGCTGGCGACCCGATCGCCGGCGTAGTTCGTGCTGGAGGTCATGTACACCGTCAGCGCGCGGTATTGGATCGCGGCTGCGTCGGTTCGACCGATACCGGTCACGGTCGAGCCGTTGCACGTCGGTGAACCGTACGTCCCGTTGGGCCAGGTCTTCGGGGCCGAGCCTTCGGCCAGCAGGTAGAAGTAGTGGTTCGACGGACCCGACGAATAATGCACGTCGAGTGAGCCGACCCCGCTGTACCAGCAGTTCACCGAGCGGCCCGCGCCTTCCAGTTGCGGGTTGTACATGTAGCGGAACGCCTTGCTGTAGCCCGGGTTGCTGAGATACA
>JAQGOI010000295.1 GCA_028293685.1 Lysobacteraceae bacterium
CGCTGTAGCCGGAGGTCGCCCCGACCAGCTGTTCGCCCGATGCGATGACGCGCTTGTTGAGCAGGATCGGGATGGGCTTGCCGTCGGGTCCGAGTTCCTTGCGGTAGAACACGCGCGCTTCGGGCGGTACGTTGCCGCTGGAAACGGCATCGTAGGCATTGCCTTCGACCACGCCGCGATACTCGAGCGTCGCGGTGGCACCCAGGATGCGTTTTGCCTGCGCGGTGTCCTGCACACCCGGCAGCTCGACCACGACACGATCGCTGCCCTGGCGCTGGATGACCGGCTCGGCGACGCCCAGCTCGTTGATGCGGTTGCGCAGCGTGCCGACGTTCTGTTCGATCGCGTCGGTCGTGATGCGATTGAGTTCGGCGTCGGGTACGCGAACGACGATCGTGTTGCCGGCGACCTCGTTGCTCAGGTTCGGCAGGTTCTTGGCGATCAGTCCCTGAGCCGGGGCGGAATCGACCCTGGGTGCCAGCGTCACGACGATCGAATTGTCCGGACGACGCTCGACGGCCTCATAGCGCACGCGGTTCTCGCGCAACAGTACGCGGATGTCCTCGGCATAGGATTCGAAGCGCTTTTCGAGCGCCGCCTTCTGGTCCACCTGCATCAGGAAGTGGACACCTCCCTGCAGGTCGAGTCCGAGCAGCATCGGCCTTGCGCCGACGGCACGCAGCCACGAAGGCACGGTGGATGCGAGGTTCAGCGCAACCACATAGCCATTGCCGATCGACTCGCGCAGGACGTCTGCGGTTTTGATCTGCGCGTCCGGCGTCGCCAGGCGGACAAGGAGTTCACCGCTTTTCTGCAGCTCGACCTGCTTGGGAGCGACGCCTGCCGACTTCAATACGCCTTCGACGCGCTGGCGGAACGCGGCGTCGACCTGCGAGCCGCGATTGGCCGTGATCTGCACGGACGGATCCTGCGGGTACAGGTTGGGCAGCGAATACAGCGCGCTCAACAGGAACACCAGCAAGGCGAGGATGTACTTGGAACGGCCGTAGACGAGCATCGTCAAACCCCACGCGCGGCCCGACGGCCGGCGCATATTCTGGTGAAAAGAAGAAACCTCAGGCGGACTTCAGCGTGCCCTTGGGCAGGACGGTGGCGATCGCGCCCTTCTGCAGGCGCACGCGGACGTTGTCCGCGATCTCCACGGTGACGAAACTGTCGCCGAGTTCGCGCACGGTGCCC
Organism: Lysobacteraceae bacterium; assembly: GCA_028293685.1. Lineage (GTDB taxonomy): Bacteria > Pseudomonadota > Gammaproteobacteria > Xanthomonadales > Xanthomonadaceae > Cognatiluteimonas. The sequence continues at coordinate 1,201 of JAQGOI010000295.1, forward strand.
GCGATCCCGCCGTTGGTGATGACCTCATCGCCGGTGCCGAGCCGGTCGAGCATCGCGCGATGCTCCTTCGCACGCCTGGTCTGCGGCCTGATCATCAGGAAGTACACCGCGCCAAAGATCAGGATCATCGGCAGGAAGCCGAGAATGCCGCCGCCGAACAGGCCGCCTGGTGCAGGCTGGGTGGCCGCCTGGGCATAGGCGGGTGCAATCAACAGATCGAGCAGGGTCATCAGGCTGTCCAGTCGCAATACAACGGAGAATTATGCCACGGGGCCACGGATGGTCCCTTGTCCCGCCGGGAGAAGATGGCTCGAAGCGCCGGATCAGGGTTCATGGGAAGCGGATTCCCGACAATCCCGAACCCTCACTCAGACCCCACTCCAGGGGGCTGAGGGGCCAGGCGCGCGGCGTAAAAAGAGTCACGGAAGGCCCCGAAGGTTCCCCGCTCGATGGCATCACGCATGCCAGCCATGAGCGTCTGGTAGTACCAGAGGTTGTGCAGCGTGCCCAGGATCGGGGCCAGCATTTCATTGCAGCGGTCCAGGTGCCGCAGGTAGGCGCGCGAATAGCCGCCGCTGCAGGCGACGCAACCGCAGCCCTCCTCGATCGGCCTTGTGTCCCTCTCGTACTGCGCGTTGCGGATGCGCACTGCGCCCGTGGCGGTGAAGTAATGACCATTGCGCGCGTTGCGCGTCGGCATCACGCAATCGAACATGTCCACGCCACGCGCGACCGCCTCGACCAGGTCTTCCGGCCGGCCCACACCCATCAGGTAGCGGGGGCGGTCGTCCGGCAATTGCGGGCAGGTGTGTTCGAGCATGGCGTTGCGCTCGGCTTCGGGCTCACCGACGGCGAGCCCGCCGATCGCATAGCCGTCGAATCCCAGCGCCTTCAGGCCTTCGGCCGACTGCGAGCGCAATCCACGGTGCATTCCGCCCTGGACGATACCGAACAGCGCCGCATCGTTGCCCTCGTGTGCGCGCTTGCTGCGCTCGGCCCAGCGCAGGCTCAGCTGCATGGACGCCTGTGCGGCGGCTTCCGACGCCGGTGCGCCGTCGATCAGGTACGGGGTGCATTCGTCGAAGATCATCACGATGTCGGCATCGAGCACGCGCTGGATGCGCATGCTTTCCTCGGGCCCGAGGAAAACCGTCGAGCCGTCGGTGGGCGCGGAAAACGTCACGCCGGCTTCGGTGATCCTGCGCCGGTGCGCCAGCGAGAACACCTGGAATCCGCCCGAGTCGGTGAGGATCGGTCCATCCCAGCGCGTGAATCCGTGCAGGCCGCCATGCGCCTGGATGACATCGAGGCCAGGCCGGAGAAACAGATGGAACGTGTTGCCCAGGATGATCTGCGCGCCAAGTTCGCGCAGTTGCGGTGGCAACACGCCCTTGACCGAGCCGTAGGTTCCCACCGGCATGAACGCCGGCGTCTCGACCGTGCCGCGCGGAAACGTCAGGCGACCGCGTCGTGCGTCACCATCGCTTGCGAGCAGCTCGAACGACATGCGGCTCATTCGGAGATCCTGCCGTCGCCGCCGGGAAACAACAACATCGCATCTCCGTAGGAAAAAAACCGATACCGCTGCGCAATCGCGTGCGCGTACGCCGCGAACACCCGCTCGCGTCCGGCGAATGCCGACACCAGCATCAGCAGCGTGCTTTCCGGCAAATGGAAGTTGGTCATCAGCGCGTCGATGCTGCGGATCGCAACCCCCGGTCGGATGAAAATGCTGGTGTCACCCGAGAACGGCCGGACCTCGCCGTCGCGCAGCGCGCTTTCCAGCGCACGCACGACGGTTGTACCGACCGCAACGACACGACCGCCCCTCGCTCGCACCCGCGCGACCTGCACGGCTAGTCCGGCACTCACCTCCAGCCACTCGCTGTGCATCACGTGCTGCTCGAGGTCGTCGACGCGGACCGGCTGGAACGTTCCGGCGCCGACATGCAGGGTGACGTGCCCGGTTTCGACACCGGCTGCGCGCAATGCCGCAAGCAGCGGGGCGTCGAAATGCAAACCGGCCGTCGGCGCAGCCACCGCGCCGGGCACGCGGGCAAATACCGTCTGGTATCGCGCCGTGTCCTGGTCGCCGGGTTCGCGGTGGATGTACGGCGGCAGCGGCAGACGCCCGGCGTGGTCCAGCCAGTCAACCAGAGGCTCGCTGATGTCGAAATGCAGCCGGTAGAACTCGCCTTCGCGCGCCAGCACTTCAACCCGGCCGCCGCCATCGAGTGCGATATGGCTTGAGGGCTTTGGCGACTTGCTGGCGCCGATCTGGGCAAGGGCCTGGTTGCCGGGCAACACACGCTCGATCAGGATTTCGACCCGTCCACCGGTGTCCTTGTGCCCGAACAATCGCGCCGGGATGACCCGCGTGTCGTTGAAAACCAGCAGGTCGCCTGCCTGCAGCCACTGCGGCAGATCGCGAACCACGCCATCCACGAACGACGCGGGCGCGGGAGGCACCACGAGCAGGCGACTGCCCGAACGCTCGGACAGCGGCGCCTGCGCGATCAGTTCCGGCGGCAGGTCGTAGTGAAAGTCGGCGCGCTTCAAGTCGTTTTCTTCAGGCCAGACAGGCACTTGGGCCGCGCATTGTAGCCATTGGGCGGACGACGCCTTGGGGGTTACGGGCCCGAATAGCGCATGATAAAATTGCGCAAATAATTGAAATCACTGGGAAACGGCAGTGCGCGGCACGGTGTCTGACAGCATTCGCCGCGCATTTTTGTTTTCGCTCCAAGGAGTCGCACCGCCATGAACCAGCACGCCCTGCTCGCCGTTCTCGCCCCGTTGCGGGCCCACACCGGCTCGCGCCGCACGATGGGCCTGGACGACGACACGATCGTGCGCTTCGCCGCCGCGCACGCGGATCTGGTCGAAGCGATCGAGGCCGCTGCCGTGGAACATGCGAAGGTTCGCGACGAATTCCCGGGGCTGCTGGAGCTGGACGAAGCCGAGCAGGCGCACGTGGTCCAAGCCGGCTATGTGAACTTCTATTCGGAAGACACCGTCAATCCGTACGTGGCGCTTGTGGCGCGCGGGCCATGGGTCGTCACACTCAACGGCGCCGTGCTGCACGACTCGGGCGGCTACGGCATGCTCGGCTTCGGCCATACGCCGCCGCAGGTCATCGAGGCGATGGCCAAGCCGCAGGTGATGGCCAACATCATGACGCCCAACCTGTCGCAGCTGCGCTTCGACCGGGCGCTGCGCACGGAAGTGGGACATACCCGCGGCCAGGGTGCCGACGGTTGTCCCTACACGAAATTCCTCTGCCTCAACTCCGGCTCCGAAGCGGTCTCGCTCGCGTCGCGCATCGCCGACGTCAATTCGAAACTGATGACCGACGCCGGTGGACGCCATGGCGGTCGCACCATCAAGCGACTGGTCGTCAAGGGCAGCTTCCACGGCCGCACTGAGCGCCCGGCGCTGTTCTCCGATTCGTCGCGCAAGACCTACATGCAGCATCTGGCCAGTTTCCGCGGCGAAGACAGCGTACTGACGGTCGAGCCGTACGACATCGACGCGTTGAAGAAGGTCTTCGCCGATGCCGAGCGCAACAGCTGGTTCATCGAGGCGATGTTCCTTGAGCCGGTGATGGGCGAAGGCGATCCTGGTCGCAGCGTACCGCCGGCGTTCTACACCGCCGCGCGCGATCTGACGAAGGCGCATGGCTCGCTGCTGCTGGTCGACTCGATCCAGGCCGGACTGCGCGCACACGGCGTGCTGTCGATCGTCGATTACCCGGGCTTTGAAGGTATCGAGGCGCCGGACATGGAAACGTATTCCAAGGCGCTCAACGCCGGTCAGTATCCGCTGTCGGTGCTTGCCGTGACCGAGCGCACCGCCGGTCTGTACCGCAAGGGCGTTTACGGCAACACGATGACCACCAATCCGCGGGCGCTCGACGTCGCCTGCGCGGTGCTCGCACAGATCACGCCGGAATTGCGTAACAACATCCGCGAGCGCGGCCGCGAGGCCATCGCGATGCTGGAAGTGGTGAAAGCCGAGCTTGGTGGGATGATCACGCGGGTCCAGGGCACCGGCCTGCTGTTTTCCTGTGAGCTGTCGCCCGAATTCAAAGGCTACGGAACCGGATCGACCGAGGAATGGCTACGCGAGCGCGGACTCGGCGTGATCCATGGCGGCGCCAACTCGCTGCGCTTTACGCCGCATTTCGCGGTCGGCTCCGATGAGCTGGAGCTGATGGTGGGGCTGGTCAGGCATGCGCTGCTGGAAGGCCCGCGGCAGAAGCAGGCCGCCGCCGCCTAGTCGGCGCCCGGATCGAAGGAAAAGGCCGGTTCAGCCGGCCTTTTTTCATGCGCGAACGATCGGAACGTCGAGAATCAGCGCGTCTAAGCCAGCTGCGGTCAGGCGCGGCCGATCAGCGAAGCGAGCGTCAACCAGAGGCCCGACAGGGCCATGGCAAGCATGGATAGCCACGTCAATGCGGTGCCCCACAGGCGTCCGGGGCTGCGACCGGCGCTGCGCGACAGGCCGATGGCGTGCAGCAGGCGACCAATCAGGAGCGCGCTGCCGTAACCCCACAGCCACGGCGCCGACAAACCGTTCAACTCGAGCAGCGCGAGCAGCAGCAACCCGAACGGCACGTTTTCGATGAAGTTGCCGTGCGTGCGGACCTTGCGCATCAATTCCGGATCGCCGCCGTCACCCAGGCCGATGTTGTGGCCATGGCGATGGCGGGAAATGCGGGCAAGCAACACCAGCATCAGGATCAGGTGCAGCGACGCAAACAGCAGCGTGATTCTTGGCATGAGGCCCTCAGGGTCTGCGGCGCAGGCGGGCCATGAGCACCGCGGCGAGAATCATGACGGCCAAACCCGTCAGCCACCACATCAGGTTGCGCGAAATCGATCCTGCGAGCGACGAATTCTTCGCAGGTGCGGCCGTGGGATCAGGCGGGGGCTCCGCTACCAGTCTCCAGCGACCGTCGCGCAGCGCAATCCTGCCGTCCAGCGACGGGAGCACCAGTTCGCGCCAATGGACGCGCAGGTCACCGATTCGCGGAGCCAGGGGATTGTCCGCGCTGCCAAGGCCATTGCCTTCAGGCTGGAATGTCGCCGCCAGGTTGCCAGGCAGGGCCGAAAAACTTGGGCGAAAATCCTGCCACTGCCCAAGCGACCGGACGACTTCAGCATCCAGCGGCCTGCCATCGACGCTGATCGTCCCGGGCAGCCAACGCTGGCCCTGCAACGGCAATGCCACCGGATTGGAATGACCCGGCGCAAAGGACGCCGAATCGATCGCTGTCTCACTCCAGACGCGGACATACCTGCTGCCGGCGACCTGCCATTGCAACATCGCCACCTGGCGCTCCAGACCCAGATGGCGCGCGACCACACCGAACTCGGGATCACGCAGGGTCCTGTCGGGCTGTGGCGCCCCAAGCGGTTGCTCCTGGGCGCGCGCGAGGGGGATGAACGCCACCGCGAGCAGCAATACGTCCAGCAAACCGCCTCGCCTCATGCAGGCAGCATCCGCGCGTGCAGGTGCTCAACCTCGTTAGTCGTCGAGAAGCGGCCCTTGTCGTCGCGCGCAACCCGCGCCAATGCGCAGCCAACGTCATGGGTGAAGAACAGATGCACGTTGCGTGCATGCATGTCCTGCAGAAACTCCGACTTCTCGTCGATGAGCAGTTCGGCATTACGGTCGTAGCCCATGGTGATCGGCACGTGCACCCAGGGGCGTCCCGGGATCAGGTCGGCACAGAACACGACGCCGCCGTGGTCCTCGCCGTGCACGTGCTCGGGGCCGACGATCTCGGACAACATCAGGCCCGGCGTATGTCCGTCGCTGAAATGGAACCGCACGCTGCGACCGAGTGTCGGCGACCATTCACCGTCCACGATCTCAAGACGTCCGCTGGCCTGCAGGAGCGCAGGTAATTCGGGGATGAAACTGGCCCGGTCGCGAGGATGCGGATTGGTCGCGCGATCCCAGCACGCGGCACTGACGACGAACGTCGCATTGGGAAACAACAAGCGCGGCGACACGCCCTCCTGCCAGGGCGCCAGCAGGCCGCCGGCATGGTCGAAATGCAGATGCGACAGCACGACCACATCGATGTCGGCATCGGTGAATCCGGCCGACCGCAGTGATTCGAGCAACAAGTGCCGATCCTCGAATATGCCGTAACGCTCGCGCAACTTCGGTTCGAAAAAAGCGCCGATCCCGGTTTCGAACAGCACCGTTTTTCCGTTGAGCGGTCGGGCCAGCAAGGCGCGGCATGCCAGCGGAATGCGATTGTGTTCGTCCGGCGCGATCCATTTCGACCAGACGGCGCGCGGCGCGTTGCCGAACATCGCTCCACCATCGAGCTTCTGCGTATTGCCTTCGATCGACCAGAGTTTCATGCATCGATTCTACCGCCAGCGCACTCCGGCGGTATCGGCTTGCGCATTCACACCGATGCACAACTCACGGCTGGAGCAGGACGTCGGCCTTGCCGACCGGATTGCGCGGATCGCTCCCACCGGACAAGGTGTTGCTGCGCCTGTCCCATGCCACTGTCTGCAGGTTGCCCCAGGGCGCTTCACCAGCGTTGACGGTGTGACCCATCGCCTGCAGCGAGGCCACCGTTGCCGGATCCAGAGCGCCGTTTTCGGCGGAAATCACGTCGGGAAGCCATTGGTGGTGGAACCGCGGCACGCGCGCCACCTCCTGCGCGGACAGGCCGTCGTCATAACCAAGGATCCCGAGCAGCACTTCGGTAATGATCCTGCTGCCGCCAGGCGAGCCCAGGATGGTGATCGTGTCGGGCGACTCCATGAAGGTCGGCGACATCGAGCTGAGCATGCGTTTGCCGGGCCTTGGCGCGTTCGCGGCAAAGCCCATCACACCGAAAGCGTTGGGCGTGCCCGGCTTCAGCGCGAAGTCGTCCATTTCGTCATTGAGCAATACGCCGGTACCGGTCGCGACCAGGCCCGAGCCATACAGCAGGTTGATCGTCTGCGTCGCCGACACCCGATTGCCGTCGCGATCGATGATCGAGAAATGCGTTGTTTCAGTGTCCTCCAGCGGCGCCGGCTGACCGGGCAGCAACGCGCTTGGCGTGGCCTTGTCGGGGTTGATCGTTGCACGCAGTCCCGCGGCGTAATCGGGATCGATCAGGCGCGCTACCGGCACTTTGACGAAATCCGGATCGCCCAGGTAAATCGTGCGATCGCGATAGGCTCGACGCATCGCTTCGACCAGGATATGCACCCGGTGCGCGCGGTCGAGTTTGCGGAGATCCCAACCCGAGGCCATCTGCAGGATTTCCGCCAGCGCAACGCCGCCAGAGGACGGCGGCGGCGCGGTGGTGACCATCCAGTCGTGGTACTTGAAGCGCAGCGGTTCGCGCTCGCGGACGCGATAGCCTGCAAGCTCGCGCGCCGTCCATTTCCCGCCTTCGGCGCGCACCGCGGCAAGCAGGCGATTGGCAACCGGCCCACGATAGAAACCATCGAAGCCCTTGTCCGCGAGCAACTGCAGCGTGTTCGCCAGGTCGGGTTGCTTGAGCACTTCACCGACCTTCGGCGGATCGCCATCGGCCAGGAACACCGCGCGCGTTCCCGGATAGCGCTCCATGACGGCCTGTCGCTCGCGATAACCGTTTTCCAGCCGCGTGTACACCGGGAATCCTTCCCGCGCGATCCGGATGGCGGGCGCAAGCGTCTTCCTCAAAGGCAGCCGCCCGTATTTACGGGCCACTTCGACGAAGGCGGCCGGAAGCCCGGGAATGCCAGCCGACCAGGGGCCGTTCTCCGAACGGTTACGGTCCAGCGCACCGGCGGCATCGAGATACACCTGCGGCGTCGCCGATTCGGGCGATGTTTCGCGTGCGT
>JAQGOI010000286.1 GCA_028293685.1 Lysobacteraceae bacterium
CCGATTGCAGTGCAAACGTGTGCACGTCGATCTCGCGCTCTTCGATCTCGACCACTTCGCCCCGGCGCGCCTTCGCATACAGCGGCTCGCCGCCACGCTTGAGTGCCGAGTAGATCGGCGGACGCTGGAGGATCCTTCCGGTCAGGATCCGCAGCGCGGCGTCGATCCGGTCGATCGTCAGCGCGGGCACCGGCCGCTCACGCAGGATTTGACCGTCGGCATCGTCGGTGTCGGTGACGATGCCCAGACGCGCAACCGTGTCGTAGGCCTTGCGTGCGCCGAGCAGCCCGCCGGCGATCTTGGTCGCCTCGCCGAAACAGACGGGGAGCAAGCCGGTCGCCAGCGGATCCAGGCTGCCGGTATGTCCGGCCTTGTCGGCGCGGAACAGGTGCCGCACGCGTTGCAGCGCCTGGTTGGAAGTCAGCCCCTGGGGCTTGTCAAGCAGCAGGATGCCGTGCAGCCTGCGGAAGACGGTTTTGGGTCCGGTCGTGCGCGGCTTGTGGCTCATCGGGGAGATTGTAAGGCGCCGCGAACGAAGCCCGCATTTGTGGGAGCGGCTTCAGCCGCGAGTCTTATGCGCGTCAGTCGCGAACTGCAATCGCGGCTGAAGCCGCTCCCACAAAATCATTCGGTTTCGCCGGTGTTTCCAGGGCTTTCAGGCTGCGCATCCGGCAGATCGCGCAACAAATTATCGATGCGCTCGCCCTGGTCGAACGATTCGTCGTACTGGAAATGCAGTTCCGGCACGTGCCGCATCTTGACCGACTGCGCAAGCTGGTAGCGGATTTCCGGCGCAAGCGCCTTGAGCGCTTTCATCGCTTCCTTCGAGCGTTCCGGCTGCAGCGCCGTCACGAAGATCTTGGCGTGCTCCAGGTCACGGGTAACTTCCACGTCAGACACGCTCACCGACGGCAGGCCGTGATTGCGCACGGCCTCATGGACCAGCGTCCCCAGTTCACGGCGCAGCTGGGCTGAAACCCGGTCGCTGCGATGGAATGACTTCTGCGCCATGGCCTGCAGCGGTCCCTACAGCGTCCGCTGCACTTCGATACGCTCGAAGCACTCGATCTGGTCGCCCGGCTTGACGTCGTTGTAGGCCTTGACGCCGATACCGCACTCGTTGCCGTTGCGGACCTCGTCGACGTTCTCCTTGAAGCGACGCAGCGACTCGAGCTCGCCCTCGAACACCACCGTGTTCTCGCGCAGCACGCGGATCGGCTTGTTCCGCTTGACGACGCCCTCGACCACCATGCACCCGGCGACCGCACCAAACTTGGAGCTGCGGAACACATCGCGCACTTCGGCGGTGCCGATGATTTCCTCGCGGATTTCGACACCGAGGATGCCGGAGGCAACCTGCTTCACCTGGTCGATCACATCGTAGATGATCGAGAAGTAGCGCAGGTCGACGCCGCTGTTCTCGATCACCCTGCGTGCCGAGGCATCGGCACGGACGTTGAAGCCGATGATCGTGGCCTTCGATGTTGCGGCCAGTTGCGCGTCGGACTCGGTGATGCCGCCAACGCCCGAGCCGATGACGCTGATCCGGATCTGCTGGTTCGACAGGCTGATCAGCGATTCGCGAAGCGCCTGTACCGAACCCTGCACGTCCGCCTTGATGATCAACGGCAGGCTGAGCTGGGCTTCGGCCGCGCCCATCTGCGCCATGATGTCTTCCATGCGGTTGCCCGCCTGGCCGACCAGTCGCGTCTCGCGGCGCTTGGCGTCGCGTTGCTGCGCGACGTCCTTGGCCAGACGCTCGTCCTCGACCACGACGAAGTCGTCGCCGGCATCGGGCACGCCGGACAGGCCGAGAACCTGCACTGGAATCGACGGCCCCGCACTCGGAACCTGCTTGCCTGCCTCGTCGAACAGCGCGCGCACGCGGCCGTATTGCACGCCGCACACCAGGTAATCGCCCTTGCTGAGCGTGCCCTGCTGGACCAGTACCGTAGCAACGGGTCCGCGGCCCTTGTCGAGCGAGGATTCGATGACTACGCCCGAGGCGCGGCCTTCGCGCGTCGCCCTGAGCTCGAGCACTTCGGCCTGCAGCGAGATCGCATCGAGCAGGTTGTCCACGCCGGCGCCGGTCTTGGCCGACAACTCGACCATCTGCGTATCGCCACCAAAGTCTTCGGCGACGACGTCGTGCGCGAGCAGTTCGTTCTTGACCCGCAACGGATCCGAGTCGGACTTGTCGACCTTGTTGATCGCCACGATCAGCGGGACGCCGGCCGCCTTGGCATGCTGGACCGCTTCGATCGTCTGAGGCATCACGCCGTCGTCCGCGGCAACGACAAGCACGACGATATCGGTCAACTTCGCGCCGCGCGCTCGCATCTGCGTGAAAGCGGCATGGCCTGGCGTATCGAGGAAGCTGATCGTGCCCCTGCTCGTCTCGACGTGGTACGCGCCGATGTGCTGGGTGATGCCACCGGCTTCGCCCGATGCCACTTTGGTGCGACGGATGTAGTCCAGCAACGACGTCTTGCCGTGATCGACGTGGCCCATGATCGTGACGACCGGGGGACGCGGTTCGCGCTCGACATCGCCTTCCTCGACGTGGGCGAGCAGCACATTCTCGACGTCGTCGGCATCGGCGTGGACGACCGAGTGACCGAGTTCTTCGACGACCAGCGCCGCCGTATCGTGATCGATCGTCTGCGTGATCGTCGCCATGACGCCCATCTTGAACAGCGCCTTGACCACATCGCCGCCCTTGAGCGCGAGTTTCTGCGCCAGGTCCGCGACCGTGATCGCTTCGCCAATCGCCACTTCGCGCACGATCGGCGCAGTGGGTCGCGAGAAGCCGTGTGCGGCGCTGCCACCACTGCGCGCCTGTTCGGATTGCCGGCGCGGCTTGGGCTTGCCACGCACGCTGGTCGTACGGCGTGCGCGCTCGGAAGCGCTCAGGTGCAACTGGCCGGCGAAACGCGCGGCATTCTCGTCGTCCTCGACGCCGGCGACCATCGCGTGCGAGCCGCGGGTCTTGTGTTTGTGACCGGCCTTTTCCTCGACGCGGGGCGGTGCCGGCTTCGGATGGCCGTGGCCATGGCCATGCGCGGGTTTGCGGACGGCGGCATCGTCGTCGGCGGGGATCGCCACGATCCGCGCCGCCTCGGCCTTCGCCTTGGCAACCTCTTCCTGTACCCGCAGCTGCTCAGCCACTTCGCTGGCGCGACGCTGGTCGACTTCGGCAAGGCGCTGCTGTTCGGACAGGTTGCGTTGCTTGGATTCCTCGAGCTTGCGCAGGATTTCCGCGTGCTCATCGCTCGCCGACGGAGCGCCACCGCCGACTTCGGACGGCTTGACCAGCGTCACTTTCTTTCGCACCAGCACATCGACCGTTGCGCGGTTCTTGCCGCCACCCACGGTCAGTTCCTGCTTGCGACTGCGGTTGAGCGTGATTTTCTTCGGCTCTGCCGCATCCTCGGCCGGCTTGTCGGCCTTGCCGTGCGTGCGTCGGAGGAACCCGAGGAGCTTCATCTTCTCGGTACTGGTGACGACCTGATCGGGCCCCTCGAAGCGCATGCCGGCCTCAGCCAGCTGCTCGAGCAGTTTTTCGACAGGTGCATTCACCAGGTCGGCCAGCTTGCGAATCGTTGTTTGTTGCGACATTCGGATTCCGTTTTCGTTGCCCGGGACTACATTCCGGGCCAAAGGGGCGATTGTAGGGCGGGTAACAACCCGTCGGACAATCCGCATGGCGGGTCAGGACCCGCCCTGCTTCTGGGCCAGTCAGCCTTCGCGTTCCAGTCGTGCGATTTCTTCGGCGCGCGCAGCCAGAATGAACATTGCGGCGCGCTCCTCGTCCATGCCTTCGATCCCGAATTCGACGAGCTCATCGGCCGCCAGTTCGCCCAGTTCATCCACGGTGCGGATGCCATGGCCGGCGAGCGCGAACGCGGTCTCGTCATCCATGCCCTCCAGCGCCAACAGGTCGTCGGCGGGCTGGTGTTCGTCGACCTCTTCCTCGACGGCCAATGCATCGTTCAACAGGGCATCGCGGGCGCGAGCGCGGAGCTCCTCGACGATGTCCTCGTCGAAGCCTTCGACCGCCAGCAGCTCGCCTACGGGCACATACGCAATTTCCTCGACCGTGCTGAAGCCCTCGGTCACGAGGATGCTGGCGATTTCCTCGTCGACCTCGAGTTTTTCCTGGAACAGCGCCTTGGCGGTGGCCTGCTCGGCCTCCGACTTGGCGGCGACCTGGTCCTGCGTCATGACGTTGAGCTGCCAGCCGGTCATGCGGCTCGCGAGGCGCACATTCTGGCCACCGCGACCGATCGCCTGCGCAAGTTTGTCATCGGCGACCGCGAGGTCCATCGAGTGCTTCTCTTCATCCACGATGATCGACTGCACCTCCGCCGGTGCCATCGCATTGATCACGAACTGCGCGGGGTTGTCCGACCACAGCACGATGTCGACGCGTTCGCCGTTCAGTTCGTTCGACACCGCCTGCACGCGCGAACCGCGCATGCCGATGCAGGCGCCGATCGGATCGGTGCGGTTGTCGTAGGCGAGCACTGCGATCTTGGCGCGATCGCCCGGATCGCGCGCGCAGGCCTTGATGTCGACGAGGCCCTGGCCGACTTCCGGCACCTCGAGCTTGAACAGCTCGATCATGAATTCCGGGGCTGCGCGACTGATGAACAACTGCGGCCCACGCGGCTCGCTGCGTACGTCGAACAGGTATCCACGCACGCGATCGCCAGCGCGCAGCACGTCGCGCGGGATGCCCTTGTCCTTGGGAATGAACGCTTCGGCGTTGCCGCCAAGATCGACGAAGATGTTGCCGCGCTCGGCGCGCTTGACGATACCGGTGACCAGCTCACCCACGCGATCCTTCCACTGGTCGATGACCTGCGCACGCTCGGCCTCGCGCACGCGCTGCACGATGACCTGCTTGGCGGCTTGCGCTGCGATGCGGCCGAAGTCCGGGTTCTCGATCGGCTCTTCGATGTAGTCGCCGACTTCGGCGCCTTCGCTTTCATCCAGGGCGTCCATCAACCGCACCTGCCGGTCTGGCGACTCCATGACCACATCGTCGGCCACGACTTCCCAGCGACGGTAGGTTTCGTAGTTGCCATCCTTGGGGTCGATGGCGACACGCACCAGCACATCCTGTTCGGGATAGCGCTTCTTCGCCGCCGAGGCCAATGCCGCTTCGATGGCTTCGAGGATCACGGACTCGGGGACGCCCTTTTCATTGGCGACCGCATCGACGACCAGTAACAGTTCCTTGCTCATTGCTCACTCCGCACGGGACGGCTTTGCCGCCGGCTTCTTGGTTGGGATTTTCTGTTTTCCCGGGCGCGCATCGCGACCGGATTTGTCCACTGCTGGTGCCAGGCCGAGCGCTGCCCAGTCGGGCACCAGACGCGCTTTTTCGATGTTGTCGGCGGCAACGACAAATGGCTTGCCGTCGACGTCGAACGTAATGCTGCCGTTTTCCACTGTTCCGATCGTTCCCTGCAGCCGGCGACGCCCGTCCTGGGGCAGCTTCAGTGTCACTTTCGCCGTGGCCCCCGTGAAACGCGCGAAGTGCTCGGGCTTGAACAACGGACGCTCGATTCCAGGCGAAGACACTTCCAGCGTGTAGTGCGCGCCGATCGGATCGGCGACGTCCAGTTGCGCCGACACTTCACGACTGACCGCTTCGCAATCCTCGATGCCGACGACCCGCGCTTCGATTTCCCCAGTCGGGTCGTCCGACTCGGGTGTATCGATATACAACCGCAGCAATGCGCCGCCTGGTGCGACCAGGTATTCCACGCCCAGCAATTCGAGCCCGAGCGCCTGCACGGTTGGAGTCAATAACGCTGCGATTTCGTCTGCCTTGTCGGTCATTCGGTCGATCGGGTCCTGCGATGCAATGCCTGAAAACGGGAGAAAGCCCGGACCCCGGAAACAGCAAAGGGCCCGACGGGCCCCTTGTCCGATACCGCTGGATGTCGGCACAGCCGCATCGAAACGCGGCTGCCTAGCCCTGCTCTTATCGAGCACCCCAACTGAAACGAAAAAGGCTCCGAGGAGCCTTTTTTGCCAGCGAGAGCTGGTAGCGGGGGCAGGATTTGAACCTGCGACCTTCGGGTTATGAGCCCGACGAGCTGCCAGACTGCTCCACCCCGCAACAGGAGCGGAATTATGGCCAATCGGCAGGATTGTTGCAACCTGCACGCATTCCCAGGCGCTCTTTCGCTCAGCTGGCCGTTTGCCCAGACGCTGGATGGACCAGCAGCGTGTTAACGGCATCAAGAATCCGGTCGAGCGAATCGTCCCCATAACCTGCGTGGACGTAGGCCACCTTTCCGGCCTGATCGATGACGAACAGCCGTGGAATCGAATCGACGCCGAACGACTTGCCGATGGCACCGCTGCCATCGTGGGTCATGGTCAGCTGGACCCCCTTGAACTTGCGGAGCAGGTCGCGATAGACATCGCGATCGTCGAGGTAATTGACGGCTACGACCTCGACGCGCGCTTTTCCCGCCGCCTCCTGCAATCCGGCAAGCACCGGTAATTCCTTCCTGCAGTAGCCGCACCACGATGCCCAGAATGTCACGACGACAATCCTGCCACGCCGCTCGCTGATGCGGACGGTGGTGCCATTACTGGTGTTGCCAAGGCTGTCGGGTGGAATGTCGCCTTGGGATATCCTCACCTTGGCTGGCGCTGCGGATAAGCTGCCAAAGGCGAGGAGCGCGGATAACAGCAGCGCAGACTTCACGGTGGATGATGTCCGCTTCAGCGCCAACCAGCGATTGAACCCTATCACGCAGCGAACGCCTGCAGGCACCATGTCATCAGCGGGTTCCAGAATATCCCTAACACCAGCAACGCCAGCGCATTGACGCCGAATGCGATCTGCAGCGGCCGGTTGCTCCTCGGAATAAGCTCGCCGACCGGCTCGTCGAAGTACATGACCTTGACCACGCGCAGGTAATAGAACGCGCCGATCACCGCAAACACGATGCCGACGATCGCCAGCCACAGCATGTCGCCCTGCAACGCGGCACGCAGTACGGCCAGCTTTGCCCAGAAACCCAGGAAAGGCGGCACGCCAGCAAGCGAAGCCATGATGCATAGCACGAGCCCCGCCAGCCACGGGCTGCGCGCATTCAGACCCTTGAAGTCATCGATCGTATCCGCCTCGAAACCCTGTCCCGACAACACGATGATGGCGCCGAACGCCGCCGCCGACATCACCGCATAACTGATCACGTAGAACATCGCCGCCGCGTAGCCCTGTGCGCCGCCGCCGGCAAACCCCAGGAACAGGAACCCGATATGCGAAACGGCCGAATAAGCGAGCATCCGCTTGAGGTTGGTCTGCATCAACGCAATGAGGTTGCCGACCACCAGCGATGCGACCGCGAGCCCGGCCATCAACAGGCGCCAGCGTTCGTCGAGCGGCCCGACCGCGCCTTCGAGCAGGCGGAAGGCCAGCGCGAACGAGGCCAGTTCCGGCGCCGACGCAATGAACAACGTGATCGGAGTGGGTGCGCCCTGATAGGTATCCGGCACCCACATATGGAATGGAGCGGCACCGAACTTGAAGGCAATGCCTGCCACGGCGAAGACCGTGCCCGTCAGCAGAAGCGTGGTTTCCGGTGACGCTGCGATCGCCGATCGCAACAGCGCAAGATCCAGCGTGCCGGTGGCCCCATACAGCAATGACAGTCCATAGAGCAGCAGGCCCGACGACAGCGAGCCGAGAACGAAGTATTTCATCGCCGCTTCTGACGCCAGTGCACTGTCACGATCGATCGCGACGAGCGCGTACGAGCACAGCGCCAGCATCTCCAACCCGAGATACACCATCACCAGGCTACCGGCGGAGATGAGCAGCATCATTCCGGCCACGGCAAACAGCATCAGCACCGCGACTTCGCCCTTGTACAACCCACGCTGGCGCAGGAACGGCCAGGCGTAGACGAGCGCCAGCGCCGTGAGCAGGCAGACTCCGGCCTTGAGCCCGTCGGACATCATGTCGCGGACGAACATGCCACCCAGCACCGTGCCGTGGCCGCCAACCCCGGCAAGCGCCATCCACCCGCACACCAGCAACAACGCGATCGCGAGCAGGTGCGTGGCAATGCGCTGCGATTCGTCGAGGAACAGATCGAGCATCAGCAGCACGAATGCTCCACCGACCAGCACGAGCTCGGGTAGCAGCGGCAGCAGATCGGCGGCGGTGGGCATGGTGGTCATTGCATTCTCAAAGCTTGGTGGCAGCGAGCTGGCTGGCCAGGTGCGCGATCGACGGCTCCATCAGGTCCGTCAACGGCTTCGGCCATACACCGATCAGCAGCACGCCGGCAGCGAACACGCCCAGCACGATCCACTCGCGCGGATTGATGTCGGTCAACTCGGCGACCTGCGTGTTCGTGACGTCGCCCCAGATCACGCGCTTGGTGAGCCAAAGCGTGTAGGCCGCACCGGTAACGAGCGTGGTGGCCGCAGCGAACGCCAGCAATGGATGCCGCTGGAAACTCGCGAGGATCACCATGAATTCGCCGACAAATCCGCTGGTACCCGGCAGGCCGGAGTTGGCCATGGCGAAAAACACCATGAAGGTCGCGAACCACGGCATGACGTTCGCGACACCGCCGTAATCCCTGATCATGCGTGTATGCATGCGGTCGTACAGCACGCCGACGCAGGAGAACATCGCGCCGGAAATGAAGCCGTGCGAAATCATCTGGACCATGGCGCCCGAAAGTCCCAGGCGTGCGGCGTCGACATTGCCGAAGTCGCGGACGAGCGCGCAGGCGATGAAGGTGCCCAGCGTGACGAAGCCCATGTGTGAGATCGACGAATACGCGATGAGCTTCTTCATGTCGTCCTGCACCAGCGCAACCAGGCCGACATAGATCACCGCGATCAGCGACAGCGCAATGACCAGCCAGGCCCACTGGTGTGTGGCGTCGGGCAGGATCGGCAAAGTAAAACGGAGAAACCCGTATCCGCCGATCTTCAGCATGATCGCCGCCAGGATGACCGAACCGCCGGTAGGTGCCTCGACGTGCGCGTCGGGCAACCATGTATGCACCGGGAACATCGGAACCTTCACCGCAAACGACACCAGGAAGGCAAAGAACAGCCACGTCTGCTCGCCCATGGTCAACGGCAGCGCGACCATGTCCGCCAGCTGCCAGCTGCCGCCCTTGAGGTAAAGGTAGATCAGGCCCAGCAGCATGAACACCGAACCAAGGAACGTGTAGAGGAAGAACTTCAGCGACGCGTACACGCGTCTCGGGCCGCCCCACACACCGATGATGATGAACATCGGAATCAGCATGGCTTCGAAGAACACATAGAACAACATCGCATCGAGGGCGGCGAACACGCCGATCATCACGCCTTCGAGAATGAGGAACGATGCGACGTACTGGCTCGCGCGCTTTTCGATCGAGCCCCAGGCACCGATCAGCACGAGCACCGTGGTCAGTGTCGTCAATGCGATCAGCGGCACGGAGATGCCGTCGACGCCGAGGTGGTACTGGATCGCGTACGCCGCAATCCAAGGCCGCTGCTCGACGAACTGCATGGCGGCAGACGACA